>JBBKVJ010000255.1:0-4314 GCA_037968375.1 Paracoccaceae bacterium
CAAGGCGTCGGCTCCGACCCTGCTGCGGCCACGCCCCCGACCGGCAAGCCTTGTCCGGCCGCGCAAGCCGGCCAGCAATGTCACCGTCGTGCAACCGGCCAGCCGCCTTGCCGTCCTGCGCTCGCCCCGGCCCGAACCGCGTCCCGAGAATCACTTGCGCCGCTCGGTTGTTCGCGCCTCGGGTCTGGTGCCGACCCAGCCCAGCCCGCGCGCGATCACCGGCCAGCGCGGTGCCATCTGTGGCGACCGGCGCATTCAGGGTCAGGCACTGGCGCCGATCGCCGGTCGGATCAATGGCTGCGGGCTGGATGCGCCGGTAAAGGTGACCGAGGTCGACGGCGTCCGCCTCAGCACCCCCGCCACGATCGACTGCACGACGGCCAAGGCGCTGACCGACTGGGTCGATGACGTGGTGAAGCCCACCGTCGGGCGGCTGGGCGGCGGCGTTGCTTCGCTGCAGGTCTTTGCGCATTACAGCTGCCGCACGCGCAACAACCAGGCGGGCGCCAAAGTGTCCGAACACGGGCGCGGGCGGGCCATCGACATCGGTGCGATCAACCTGGCCAACGGATCGTCGCTGACCGTCCTCGATCACTGGCGCAGCAAGGATCTGGGCGCGCTGCTGAAGACGATGCACAAGGGCGCCTGCGGGCGGTTCGGCACCGTTCTCGGGCCGCAATCCGACCGGTTCCACCAGAACCATTTCCACCTCGACACCGCGCGCTATCGCTCGGGCAGCTACTGCCGCTAAAGCGCAATCCGAAAAGTGGGAACCGGTTTTCGGATCAAATTGCGCGATAGGTGAAGCGCGTCTAAGGCAGTCGCAGGGGCGGCACCGGCCCGACCGGGATCGGACCGATCACAAGCGATCCGGCGCGGAAGGTGAACGGCAGTTCCAGCGTCCCTGCCCCGCCCGAGGCCGCGGCGAAAAGTGCCAGACCGGTCTCGACCGTCCCGGCGTAGTCCGGCGCCACCAGCCCCGCCGCGACAGCCAGCGCCAGCGTCTCGCGCCAATTCCCGGTGCGCAGCATGATCTGGCCGGTGGCAAGGCCCTCGGCGTCGAAACCCAGATCACCCGACGCCGCGATCTCGACCCCGCCCCAGCGCACGCTCGCCGCCCGCAAGCTTAGCGCCGTCGGCTGCGGTCGCCGATCCTGAATGAAGCGATTGAACGGCGCATCGAACTGCACCGCCGCGTCCAGCGTCACATGGTCGATACTGCGCGGCAGCCTGGCTTCGGGATCGGCCAGGGCGCTGAAATCCGCTGGCGGCTCGATACCGCCCAGATCGAGCGTCAGGTCATACAGATTGGCCCTGGCATCGGCCCTGACCACCACCATCCGCGCCTCGGTCACTGCCAAGCGCCAGCCGTCGGACGAGGATAGCGCGCCAACCGTCACCGCCGCTGTCGCACGGTGAAAGGCCAGTGTCACACCGGGGATCAGTGCCAGCCGCGTCTGGCCGCGCGCAGCACTCAGGATCAGGCGCTGGCCGGGGATGCTGATGCGTTGCTCAGCGGGCCAGTCCAGCGTCAGATCCGCCGGGTTCCAGGCCTGCGCCGTCAGCCCGGCAGTGGGCGCGCGCCAGGCCCATCCGGCACGCGGGTCGGCAAGATCGACACCCGCCAGTTGCGCCGCAAACCGCGCCGGATAGCCCGAAACCGCGCCCAATGTGGCCTCGGCCACCCAACCCTCGGCGCGCAAAGCCGCGAGCCCGCGCGACCATCCTGCCTCGATCCCGCGTGCTCCGACATACCACCAGCCGGACCACAGCAACCCTGCAAGGATCAGGTATTTAAACAGTCGTCCCATCACCCCGGCCCTTTCGCCGAATGCCGCCCCGTGTTTAGAACGGACCCGATGGAAGGGCCAGCGCGATGACGGAACCAGAAAACGGGCTTTGGGTGTTCGGTTATGCTTCGCTGTTGTGGCAGCCGGGCTTTCCGGTCGCCGAACGGCGGCTGGCGCGGCTGGACGGCTGGCACCGCAGCTTTTGCATGTGGTCGATCCACCATCGCGGCACGACAGAGGCGCCGGGTCTGGTGCTGGCCCTCGACCGGGCCGAGGGTGCCGCGTGCCAGGGTCTGGCCTTGCGCGCCGAACCCGGCACCGAAGACGCCACCATCGCCTATCTGCGCGAGCGCGAGCTGATCTCGTCGGCCTATCTGGAAACCCGCCTGCCGGTCAGCTTTGCAAAGGGCGGCACGGCGCAGGCGCTGACCTATGTGATCGACCCCGCGCACGACCAGTATTGCCGATCGCTCAGTCTTGAGGATCAGGCGCAGGTCATTGCGCGGGCGACAGGCGGGCGCGGGCCAAACACCGAATATCTCTGGAACACCCAGACCCATCTGACCGAACTGGGCATCGACGACGCCGATCTTGAATGGCTGGCGCGGCGGGTCAGGGTACTGAACGACGACGCCACCCGCCGATAACGGTTGGCAGCGGGCGACGCCCCGCCTATTCTGCCGCGAACGAGCAGATCGGCAAGGCAACATGACGTTCAGCGAAAAGAAACCCGCCCCGTTTTTCTCGCAACCGGTGCGGCAGATCGTGACGATGCTGATCGTCGTCGGTCTGGTCGGCGTCGGCGCCTGGCTGGCTTGGCCGACGGTGGCACCGGTATTCCTTGCCAATATCTGGCTGAACGGGGTGATCTTCGGGGTTTTCGTCGTCGGCGTTCTGGCCTGCTTCTATCAGGTTCTGACGCTGATCTCTTCGGTCGGCTGGATCGAGGGTTTCGCCGGCGGGCGCCCCGGTGCCGATATCGCGCAACCGCCCCGGCTGATGGCCTCGCTTGCGCATCTGTTGCGGACCAGGGGCGCGCGCAGCCAACTGTCGGCCTCATCGACCCGCTCGATTCTGGAAAGCGTCGGCAGCCGGATCGAGGAAGGCCGCGACATCACGCGGTACATCGTCAACCTGTTGATCTTCCTCGGCCTTCTCGGAACCTTCTACGGCCTCGCCACCACCGTGCCCGCCGTTGTCGACACGATCCGGTCGCTGGCGCCGCAGGAAGGCGAAGGCAGCATGGCGGTCTTCGACCGGCTGATGACCGGGCTTGAGGCACAACTTGGCGGCATGGGCACGGCGTTTTCCTCGTCGCTCCTCGGCCTCGCCGGATCGCTGGTCGTGGGCCTTCTGGAACTGTTCGCGGGACACGGCCAGAACCGGTTCTATCAGGAGTTGGAGGAATGGCTGTCGTCGATCACCCGTCTGGGGCTGGCGGGCGGCGAGGGCGAAGGCACCGAAATGGGGCTGGTCGCTTCGATCCTCGATCAGATGGCCGAACAGGTCGAGGTGATGAAGACCATGATCTCGCAGGCCGACATGAGCTGGGCGATGGTTGATGAACGGCTGGGCGGCCTCGGCGAGGCGGTGAACCGGTTGACCTCGCAGATGGAGAACGACCGAAGTTCGGCCAATGCGCTGGACCGGATCGCCGACGCGCAATCGCGGATGGTTGAAGGGCAGGAACGGGTGGTCTCGGGACAGGAGCGGATGGCCGAAGGTCAGGACCGCATCGTGGCGGCCCTTCTGGAGGAACCCGAGAAGGTCGCAGAGCCGCCGCAAACCGACGGCGATGCGGGCATCGACAGCGAAAGCCGGATGCGGCTGCGCTCGATCGACACCCAGCTGCTGCGCATCCTCGAGGAAATGGCCGTCGGGCGGCAGGAAAGCCTGGCCGATCTGCGCGCCGACCTGTCGCAACTGACCCGCTCGGTCCGCCAGCTCGGGACCGAAATTTCCGACGGCGGCCGACGGAGGGAATGACCGATGGCGCTTTCCCGGCGCAGCGGAACACGGTTTCAGGGCAGCATATGGCCCGGTTTCGTCGATGCGATGACGGCCTTGCTGCTGGTTCTGATGTTCGTGCTGACGATCTTCATGATCGTCCAGTTCATGCTGCGCGAGACCATCACCGGACAAGAGACCGAACTGGACGAGCTGTCGGCGCAGGTGGCGACGCTGGCCGATGCGCTGGGGCTGGAACGGAACCGCGCCGAGGGGCTTGAGGTCGATCTCAGCCGGATGTCGGCCTCGCTGACCACGGCACGGGATGAAGGCGCTGCACAGGCGGTGCTGATTTCGCGCCTGACTGCCGATCTGGCGGCGGGCGAGACGGCACGCGAGGGGCTGGCGGCGCGGATCGAGGATTTCGAGGCCGAGGTGGCGCAGCTTCTGACCGAGCGCGAGGCAGCACGCGGCGAGGTCGCAACGCTGGAAGGCGCCTTGGCCGCCGCCCGGACCGAACTGGATGCGGGCGCCGAAGCGGCGCGACTTGCCGCCGCACGGCGCGAGGCACTGGAAG
>JBBKVJ010000256.1:0-2645 GCA_037968375.1 Paracoccaceae bacterium
GGGCGCGCACTTCGTCCTTCTGAAGCTCTGCGGCGGGCGGTTTGATGCGCACGTGCTGGAGCGGATTTGAGGTGATTTCGGCCCCGATCAGGTCTTCGACCAGATCAAGAAGCCGGGGCGCGGTGATCATGTCGAATACCGCAGGCCCGATGTGCATCGGTGTGTTGGCGGCGATCCGGTCGCCGGGCAGCGATATATCCATAGGCTGAAACCAGTCGCGGCCAGCGCGACATGCGGCGGTCAGGCGGGGGCCGAAATCGGCGTCGGCAAGGGCTTCGCGCATTCCCCAATCGGCAAGCAGATTGTCCAGAATGGCCGCGTATTCGCGCCGCACCGGGTCGAGGATTGTGGTCTGGTCAAGAACGTCTTCGACGACGAGGTAGCCGTGGGTTCGGTAAAACGCGATCTGGTCCTGATCCAGCATTCAAGACACCCTCAGGGTAAGAGAAGTTCGACAATTGGCGGCCAGATCAAGAGAACGCTGAGCGCCATGAGCTGAATGCAGATGAACGGCAGGAAGCCCTTGAAAATGTCGGTCAGCGAGATGTGCGGCGGCGCCACCGATTTCAGGTAGAAAGCGGCGGGTCCGAAGGGGGGCGACAGGAAACTGACCTGCATGTTCATCGTGAACAGCACCCCGAACCAGACCGACAAATATTTCGGCTGCAGCACTCCGTAGAGGCCGATCTCTTCGATTGGAAGGCGCTGAACGATGGGCAGAAACACCGGGATGATCAGAAGCACGATCCCGACCCAGTCCATGAAAGCGCCCATGAACAGCAGAATCAGCATCATCGTCAGCAGAATACCCATGGTGGGGAGATCCGCGCCGATAATCAGGTTGGCGACATAAGTTGGCCCGCCTGCGATGGTATAGGCACCGGCCAGTGCGGCGGCGCCGATGGTGACCCAGATGATCGTTCCGGTGGATTTCAGGGTGCGCATCAGGCTTTCCCAGACCAGTCCGAACGAGGCCTCGCCGCGCAGGATGGCAATGACCAGCACGCTGATCGCGCCCATGCCGGCGGCTTCGGTGATGCCGGTGATGCCGCCGTAGATCGAGCCAAGCACGACGCCGATGACGACGATTGGCGGGACCAGGCCCTTGCCCATGTTCCAGCCGGTTGCGGTGCGCTCGCGCCCGAAGGCGAAGAAGATCAACGCCAGCGATATGGCGACAAGCCCGGCGAACCAGGGAACATAGTCCGGCGTGCCCCAGAAGATCGGATCGACCCCGTCGCCCAGGTCGGCGTTCTGGCCGGTGATGGTGAAGAAGAGCGCGCGCAGGAACAGCACGGTCGAGAAGCCACCGACCAGAACGGAGAGGAACGCGCCGAAGAGGGCGGCTTTCGCGCGTCCGACGGCTTCTCCCGGTACGGGATCGGGCAGGGGCGCATCTTCGGGGCGAAGCTGGGTGCGGATGATGATGTAGATGATGATGAACGAGGCCAGCATGAAGCCCGGCACGAACGCGGCGGTGAACAGCGCCTTGATCGAGGTTTCGGTGATGAGGCCATAGATGATGAGCACGATCGAGGGCGGGATCATCGTGCCAAGCGAGCCGGACGCGCAGATGGTGCCGATGGCAAGGTTCTGGTTATAGCCAAGCCGCAGCATCTGCGGCAGCGCGATGAGGCCCAGCAGCACAACCTCGCCACCGATGATCCCCGACATCGCGGCCATGATGACGGCCATGATCGAGGTGACGATGGCGATGCCGCCACGGGTGCGGTTCAGCCAGACGTTGAGCGAGGAATACATGTCCTTGGCGATGCCCGAGCGCTCCAGCAGCGAGGCCATGAAGATGAATAGCGGGATGGATATGAGAACATAGTCGGTCAGTAGCCCGTATATCTTCTGGGCCAGGATGTTCAGCGGCCCCGATCCGGGTCGCCCGGTTAGCATGCCGTCTCCGAAGCTCATCGGGTTCAGGAGGAGCGATGGTTCGAATTTCATGACGAGAACGAGGACCGCCAGCACTGCGGACGCCATGCCAAGGGGCATGCCGATGGCCAGAAGCACGAGAAGGCCCAGCATCAGGACCAGTGAGATCGTTCCGATATCCATTACCGCCGCTCCGACTGGTTGCCCTGAATGGCGCCTCTGGTGACGTCCAGATCGCCGGTTCCTTCTGCGCCGACGGTGCGCCTGATCCGCTCTAGTTCTTCTTCGTCGATGTCGTCTGCCGCGGTGTGGATAACCGGTATGGCATTCCAGTCGGAAATCAGGTTGATGATCGCCTGAATGGCCACCATCGCCACGATGAACAGCACCATGGGCTTGATGGTCGCCGGGATCGGCGGATCAAAGGCCGTGCCGAAAGTCTCCCAACGCAGGAACTTGTCGAAGGCCTCGCCGTAGCCGCCGTAGATCAGGGCGGACGCGAAGACCACGATCAGCAGGGTCGAGATGCAATCGAAAGTGCGTTGCAGCCAGCGTGGGCAGACGTCGTAGAGCAGGAAGATGCGGATGTGGCAGCGTTGTTGCATCGCGTACAGCCCGGCGCACAGGAACACAAACCCGGCAAGCCACAGCGAGAGTTCGTTGGCCCATATGGTCGGCGCTTCGAACACGTAACGCAGCAGAACTTCGTAAAGCATGACGCCGGTCAGGAGGATGATAAGCATCATGGTGACGCGGCCGAT
>JBBKVJ010000257.1:0-4345 GCA_037968375.1 Paracoccaceae bacterium
TTCGCATCGCCGCCCCCGCAAGGTCAGCGCCGGAGCGTGCCGCCAGTGGCCTTCGCCACCTTCTCGGCGATCCTGGCACTCACCGCCTCGATCTCCGCCTCGGTCAGCGTCTTGTCCACCGGCTGCAACCTGACCGCGATGGCCAGCGACTTGCGCCCCTCGCCAAGCGAGCCGCCGATGAACTCATCGAACACCCGCACGCTCTCGATCAATGCCTTGTCGGCCCCCGCCGCCGCATTGACCAGCGTCAAGGCCTCGACCCCCGCATCGACGACGAAGGCGAAGTCGCGCTCGACCGCCTGCAGGTCCGACATCGCCAGCGCTGCCCGTGTCGAGACCTGTTGCCGCGGCAAGGGCACCTCTTCCGGCCAGAGCGTGAAGCCCATCGCAGGGCCTTTCACATCCATCTCGCGCAGCACCTTTGGGTGCAACTCACCAAAGACACCCAGCACTTTCTTTGGCCCGAGGCAGATCATCCCGTGCCGCCCCGGATGCCACCAGCTCTCGGCCCCGCGCAGGATCTGCACCTTGGCAGGCGCGCCGATCGAGGCCAGCACCGCCTCGGCATCGGCCTTCACATCGTAGACATCGACGGCGCGGCCTTCGCCATGCACATCCTTCGGCCCGGTGCGACCGACCAGCAGCCCGCTGACCTGCAAATGCTGCTCGCCCGGATCGCCACCCTGGAACGCCGGGCCGACCTCGAACAGCGCCATATCCATGAACCCGCGCGCCTGATTGCGCGCCGCCGCCTGCAACAGGCCGGGCAGCAGAGCGGGCCGCATATGCGTCATCTCCGACGAGATCGGATTCTCGATCCGCGTCGCGTCCTCGCCACCGCCGAACAGCGCCGCCGAGGCGCTATCGATGAACGAGTACGTCACGCATTCGTTGTAGCCCAAAGCAGCACAGGTCCGCCGCGCCATCGATTCGCGGCGCTGCATCGGCGTCAGCACCGGCTTCGGCACACCGGGTTGCGCACGGGCAAAGGGCTTGCCTTCCAGCTGCGTCAGGGACGCGACCCGCGCGATCTCCTCGATCAGATCGGCCTCGCCCAGCACATCGGGGCGCCAGCTTGGCGGTGTCGCCATGTCGCCCTTCAACGTGAAGCCCAATGCCTCCAGCGTCCGGCGCTGCTCGTCGGCCGGGATGTCCATGCCCACGAGGCTGACCACCCGTTTCGGGTCGAGCCGATAGGCGCGCTCGACGACCGGCACAGCACCATCCGACACCACCTCCGACGCCTCGCCACCACACAGCTCCAGCACCATCCGCGTCGCCAGCTCCAGCCCCGGCAGCGTGAACGCCGGGTCCACCCCGCGCTCGAACCGGTAGCGCGCATCCGAATTGATCCTCAGCGCCCGCCCGGTGGCCGCCACCACCATCGGCGTCCAGTAGGCGGACTCCAGGAACACGTTCACCGTAGCCTCGGTGCAGCCCGACTGCCCGCCGCCAATGATGCCGGCGATGCTCTCCACGCCCTTGTCGTCCGAGATCGCCATCTGGCCCTCGGACAGGCGATAACTCTTGCCATCCAGCGTCAGAATTTCCTCGCCGCCCGAGGCCGGATGGATGCGCAATCCGCCCGCCACCTTGTCGGCGTCGAAGACATGCAGGGGCCGGTTCCAGCCATAGGTGAAGAAGTTGGTGATATCGACCAGCGTGGAAATGGGGCGCAACCCAATCGCGCGCAGCCGATCCTGCAGCCACTTCGGGCTTGGCCTGTTCGTGACACCGCGAATGACGCGACCCGCAAAATATGGGCATCCCTCGGCCTTCAGGTCGGGCGAGATCGTCACCCGGATCGGACAGGGGAAAGCCCCCTTCACCGGCGCAATCACCTCGGCCTTCAGCACCCCAAGCCCCCGCGCCGCAAGGTCGCGCGCGAGGCCGCGCACGCCCAAGGCATCGGGCCTGTTCGGGGTGACCTTGATGTAGAACATCGGGTCGTTCATCTGCCGGTAGTCGATGAACCGCGCGCCCAGCGGCGCATCCTCGGGCAGGTCGATGATGCCGTCGTGATCGTCGCCAAGCTCCATCTCGCGTTCCGAGCACAGCATTCCGTTGCTCTCGACCCCCCGGATCACGCCCGGTTTCAGATCGACGCCCGTGCCCGGCACATGCGTGCCCACCGGCGCGAAAACGCCCACCAGCCCGGTGCGCGCATTCGGCGCCCCGCAGACCACCTGCACCTCTTCCATCCGGCCCTCGGGGCCGTCAGGGTATGTCGCGACCCGGCAGAGCCGGAGGCGATCCGCATTCGGATGCTGCACGGCCTCGATGACCCTGCAGATACGGAACGCGCCCAGCTTTTCGGCGGGGTTCGAGACCTCCTCGACCTCAAGCCCGAGGTCGGTCAGCGCATAGGCGATCTCGTCCACCGAGGCGGTGGTGTCGAGATGATCGCGGAGCCAGGAGAGGGTGAATTTCATCTGTCAGGTCCGTTCGTTGGTGTCGCGGGCGTCAATAGTCGAAATGTCCGGCGTGCGAAAGGCACGCCGCAGCGACGTCATATATAAGCCGCAAACCTGATTGAGCAGAGGCCAGAACTTAACGATTAAGCAAGGAATGTTGCGGATGTCCGCGTCGAAATACTTCCTCGGAGCGGCCCTTGTCGTCGGCGCCGTGATCTATCTTAGTGGCAACCGCGACTCGTTCTACAACACGATGCACGCCATGCAGCGGCTCGCCAGGCAGACCGAGGCCTGCGTCGAAAGTCACATGATCTACCGCAACCTGGTGCTCGACTGCAAAAGCCCCGTGTCGTTTTCCGACTTCCGCAAACTCGACATGCGGGCCGACCATCGCGCCCGAAGCCTGGCCGGCGGGGCGAAGAAGATCTGGATCACTAATTGATCCGCGAGGCTGGGCGGATCAGCGCAGGGCGGGTGTGCGCTGACTGGGCGGAATGATGGGCATCGGGATAAGCAGCGCGGGGTCGGTCAGCGTAGTGGCGATCTCGTCCACCGAGGCGGTGGTGTCGAGATGATCGCGGAGCCAGGAGAGGGTGAATTTCATGCTTGAATCCAAACCATTAACAGGCCGAGTTTTTGCGCAGCGAGAGTCTTAGAAACGACTATCATGCTTCTTACTTTCAATAGGCGTTTGGAAGAAGGCATCGGCCTTTCTGAAATCCGCAAGTAACAATGAATGCCCGGTAATCTCCTCGCGCATAGCGACAAGGAGCAAAGTGAATCGATCAGATTCGGTCTCCAAAAGCTGCTCAAAGCCCGCCTTCTCGCAACCTGCACTATGACTTGCGGCCACCGCGGAGTACGCGTCTGCTATTGCGCTTTCATGCAAGAGGGCCGCCTTCGCAACCTTGGGTGATGAATTAATCAGAATCGCGGAACTTGCGCTGCGATATTGCAGTCCTTCGTCGACCGGCTTCTCATTCACTCCATGTCTAACTCTTTCGATAAGCACATGCCTTGAGGCGATCAATTTTGTGTATTGCGCGCGCCGCTCGGATAGTGCGCTCGTGCGCCTATCCACTGATTTTTGCCAACGGTAGACAAAAAGACCCGAGGCAAAAACCGCGAGCGCGACAAAGGTCTGGAGAAGCGTCACCTGCTCAACCCCCCACTCACCGTCGGCATATCCAGAGCCGCAAACCCATAGTGCCGCAGCCACCTGAGATCGCTCTCAAAGAACGCCCGCAAATCCGGAATCCCGTATTTCAGCATCGCGATCCGGTCGATCCCCATGCCGAAGGCGAAGCCCTGCCATTCGTTCGGGTCCACCCCGGCGGAGGACAGGACATGCGGGTGCACCATCCCCGAGCCTAAAATCTCCATCCAACTGTCCCCCTCGCCGACCTTCAACTGCCCGCCCTCCCAGGAACAGCGCAGGTCGACCTCGGCCGAGGGTTCGGTGAACGGGAAATGCGAGGCGCGAAAGCGCAGCTCCACGTGATCCACCTCGAAATAGGCGCGGCAGAACTCTTCCAGGACCCATTTCAGCTGCGCCATCGAAATATCGCGGTCGATCGCCAGCCCCTCGATCTGGTGGAACATCGGCGCATGGGTCTGGTCCATGTCCATCCGGTAGACGCGGCCCGGGGCGATCACACGGGCTGGCGCGCCATGTTCGGCCATGTGCCGGATCTGGACGGGCGAAGTATGGGTGCGCAAAACATGCGGCGGGCGGTTGTCACCTGCCGCGCGGGCCATGAAGAACGTGTCATGCTCTTGCCGCGCGGGATGCTCGGGCGCGATGTTGAGCGCGTCGAAATTGTACCAGTCGCTTTCCACCTGCGGCCCCTCGGCCACCGAAAACCCCATATCGGCGAAAATCGCGGTGACCTCTTCGGTGACCTGGCTGACAGGATGCACCGACCCCACCC
>JBBKVJ010000258.1:0-3089 GCA_037968375.1 Paracoccaceae bacterium
CCCATCATGACCTTGTCCTTGGCGTTCTCGAAATCGTCCATGATCACGAACCGGCGGCCATAGCGTGCTGCCATCAGCGCCGCCTCGTTCACCAGATTGGCGAGGTCGGCACCCGAGAACCCGGGCGTGCCGCGTGCGATGATCCGCAGATCGACGTTCGGGCCCAAGGGCACCTTGCGGGCATGAACGCCCAAGATTTTCTCGCGGCCCTTGATGTCTGGGTTCGGCACCTGCACCTGTCGGTCAAACCGGCCCGGGCGCAGCAGCGCGGGGTCCAGAACGTCGGGCCGGTTGGTCGCGGCGACGATGATGACGCCCTCGTTGGCCTCGAACCCGTCCATCTCGACCAAAAGCTGGTTCAGCGTCTGCTCGCGCTCGTCGTTGCCGCCGCCATAGCCCGCGCCGCGGGACCGTCCGACCGCGTCGATCTCGTCGATGAAAACGATGCAGGGCGCGTTTTTTTTGGCCTGTTCGAACATGTCGCGCACCCGGGATGCACCGACACCGACGAACATCTCGACGAAATCCGAGCCCGAGATGGTGAAGAACGGCACCCCGGCCTCGCCCGCGATGGCGCGCGCCAGCAGCGTCTTGCCGGTGCCCGGCGGGCCGACCAGCAGTGCGCCTTTCGGAATCTTGCCGCCGAGGCGCGAAAATTTCTGCGGATTGCGCAGGAATTCGACGATCTCTTCCAACTCTTCCTTGGCCTCGTCGATGCCGGCCACGTCGTCAAACGTCACCCGCCCATGCTTTTCGGTCAAGAGCTTGGCCCGCGATTTGCCAAAGCCCATCGCACCGCCACGGCCACCGCCCTGCATCCGGTTCATGAAGAATATCCAGATGCCGATCAGCACCAAAAACGGCAGCCACAGCGACAGGACCGAGAAGAACCCGCTTTCTTCCTGGGCTTTCGCCTCAACCGGCACATTCGCCGCGATCAGACGATCGGTCACCTCGGCCAGCACGTCGCGGCCGTTGGGGATGATCGTGACATAGTCCTGACCGTCCTGACCGGTAAAGATCACCTTTTCGCCATCGAACGTCGCTTCGGCCACACCGCCCGCGTCGATCTGCTCGATAAAGTCCGAATACGGCACATTGCGCGACGACATCGTGCCCTGGCCGCCACTGAACAGATTGAAAAGCGCCAGGATCAGAAGAAACAGAACGACCCAGAAGGCGATGTTGCGCGCGTTACCCAAAGCAAGACTCCTTGACTGCGGGTCAGGATCGGATCCTGAACCTTTGATCTTAAGATAGAGATATCGCAGCGGGGTTCAATGCGAAGCGACGAAAGCGGCAAAGGATCGCACCACTTTGGCGTCCCATTCCTCGCCGAACCCTGCCAAAGGCGCCGCCACCAGGGTTTGCCCCCCCCACACCGCGGGCGTCACGATCAGCGCCGCGCGCGAATGCCCGGTCTTCCGCCAGGCCTCGCACTGCCGCAACCCCTCGGGCCCCAGCGCCCGCACCTGCAGCCCGGGCGCATGCGGCCCTGCCAACTGCCAGCGTCCGTCCCACGACCCATCGGTTGCCGCGACCACATCCGCCACCGCTCGCGGCTCGCGCGTGATCGCCACCTCGGCCTCGCCGGCCCGGATCTTGCACCCCGCCAGCGTTGCGTCGCGGCCCTCGCGGATCGCATCCTGTACGCGTCCGACCGCCTCTGAACGCGGCGGATATTCCGCCGATGAGACCCATTTGAGCGCCGCCACCAGAAGGCGCCATGCGGTCTCTGGCGGCAAGATCAGGTAGCCCCTGCGGTCGAACATCACCGCACCCGCAGCTTCACGCGCAATCCGATGCGCGGCGTCCGACGCCGCCATCGCCACGACCTGCCGCGCCTGCGTCAGCCGTGTGACGACACCGCTCAGCACATCCGCGGTGATCCCCAGCGGTGCCAATTCAGTCAGAGTGCGCCGCGCCTTGATCCGCTGAAACCGGTCGTCGGCATTCGACGGATCCTCGACCCAGCCAATACCCCGCCGCTCAAGACAAGCGCGCAGCGTACTGCGCCGCTCTGCCAGAAACGGGCGGGCCCAACAGACGCCGTCGCGCTCCCACAGAGGCCGCATCGCCGACAGCCCGTCGATCCCCGCGCCCCGCGCCAACTCGATCAGGAACGTTTCGGCCTGATCGTCTGCGGTATGGCCGACCGCGACATGGCCGATCCCGCGCGCATTCGCCCAATCCGCAATCAACCCATAGCGCGCCCGTCGCGCCTGATCCTGCAGATTGCCGGCGATCTCGCCATGCTGCCAGCGCCGCACATCGTGACTGACACCGATCTTCGCGCAGGCCCCGGCAACGACCAGCACCTCATCCGCCGCCTCGGGACGAAGACCGTGATCCACGGTCACCGCATGAACTGTCCAGCCGCGTTCTTGTGACACCGCGGCCAAGAGATGCAACATCGCCATCGAGTCGCTGCCGCCCGAAACCGCGACCCCGATCCGGGTCGGACGCGCACCGAAAAACGCTCCCCCTGCGATCTGCAGGAGAAGCGTATCCTCATCCCCTTGGGGGTCCGTCACTGGCAGCCAAGACCCTGCCGTGCGCCATTGGCATTGGCCGCCGCCTGGGTGCCCGGAAACCGGATCGCGACCTCGCCCAGCGTCACGCAGGCCTCTTGTGCCTGACCAAGATCGCCCAGCGATTGGCCCAGCCGATACAGCGCATCGGGTGCTTTGGTGCCGCCCGGCGCGCCCGAGAAACTGTCGAGGAATGCTCGCGCCGCGCCTTCGGTATCGCCGGTCTGCGCCAGCGCCTCGCCACGCCAGTAATGCGCCTCGCCGTTCAGGGGCCCGGCGGTATAGGTGCCGGTGAAGCTGCCGAACAGCCCCGCCGCCCCGGCATGATCGCCCGCGTCATAGGCCGCCTTGGCCCGGTCGAAATCCGCCTGTTCACCGACCGCCAGACTGCCACCAACAGAACCGCCCGTAGCGCCGCCCGTACTGCCGCCAGCGCCTTCCGGCGTCCCCAGCCCGGCGAGCGGCATCGCGCCACCGCCCAGCGTCGGGGTGTCGCCCAGCGATCCGATATCACAGCCCGCTTCCAGTTCGCACAGCCGGAACTCCAGATCGCCGATC
>JBBKVJ010000259.1:0-8113 GCA_037968375.1 Paracoccaceae bacterium
CACGAAACCCGCGCGCGCCCGCCCTCTCGCCCAGTTCACGCAGATCGGCGGCGGCGCGGTCGATGCCGCCCAGCGCCTCGGGCGCGGTGCTGGAACAGACCAGCATCAGATCGGTGCCCAGCTCGGCCATCAGATCGAACTTGCGCTCGGCCCGGTCGAAGGCTTTCGCACGCGCCGGGTCCGGCAGGCCTTCGAAATCGCGGAACGGTTGAAAGAGGGTAATCTCCAACCCGTGATCCCGGATCATCGCGCCGACATCGCGGGGACTGCCTGCGTCAGCAATGAAATCCTGCTCGAATATCTCGATCCCGTCGAACCCGGCGGCGGCGATCGCGTCGAGCTTTTCGCGCAGATTGCCCGAGATCGACACCGTGGCAATGGAAGTTTTCATCCGCGCCCTCTCAGCCCGCCGCAAGCCGCTCGCGCAGCTTGGCCTGATCGGGCACCGCTTTGCCAGTGAAAATCTCGAACGCCTGGATACCCTGATGAAAGAACAACTCATAGCCCGGCAAAAACGCCGCCCCCGCCGCCAATGCCTGCGCCCGGAATGGTGTTTCGGCGGGCGTGTAGACCGCATCGAAGGCCCAGCCATTGGCCGGAAACGCGCCCTCGGGCACCGGCGAGCCGGGATAGCCGTGCATCCCCAAGGGCGTGCAGTTGATAACCCCGTCCGCCCCGTCCAGATCATCCAGATCGCCGATCCGCGCGCCCGTCACCCCCGCTCCCGTCAGCGCGGCGACCAGCGACACGGCGGTGGCCGCATTCTTGTCCGCCACGATGATCCCGGCGGCGCCCAGCGCACCCAGCCCAAACGCCACTGCCTTGCCGACACCGCCCGCACCGATCATCACCACGCGCCCCGGCAACGCCTCACCAAACTGTGCCCGATAAGCCGCCACAAACCCTGAATAGTCGGTGTTGAACCCCCGCGTTCCATCCAACCCGAACCGCACCGTGTTGACCGCCCCGAGCCCGGCGATCACCGGGTCGAGGTCGGTCAGCCGGGCAAGCACCCTTTCCTTGTAGGGCAATGTCACATTGACACCCGCAAACCCCTCGGCCACGGCATGATCGAACACCGCATCGAAGCTCATCCCCATCACCGCCGGGATCAGCCGCTCGTAGGTCAGATCGACCCCCGCCAACTTGCCGCAAATCCGGTGCAGATCGGGCGCCCGCGAGGCGACGATATTGTCGCCGATCAGCCCAAGACGCAGGGCGCTCATAGCCCATACCCCATCAGACGCGGCAGGAAGAGGACGATGCCGGGGAACAGGATCAGCACCAGCAAGGCCGCGATCAGAACCGCCAGAAACGCCCAGATCTCGCCGATGATCTCGCGCAATGGAATGCCGGTCACCGCGTTAATGACGAACAGCAAGATGCCATAGGGCGGCGTGATCAGCCCGATCATGCAGTTGATCACCGCGACGACGCCGAAATGCACCAGATCGATGCCCAACTCGCGGCAGGTCGGGATGAACAGCGGCAGGATCACCAGAATGATCGTCGTCGCATCCAGCACGCAGCCCAGCAGCAACAGCAAAAGGTTGACGCCCAAAAGGAACACCAAGGGATGCACGTCGAGGCCGACCAGCGACTGCGCCACCTGCCCGGGGATGTTTTCCGATGCCACCACATAGTTCAGGATCAGCGCGCCACCGATCACCAGCCCCACGGCCGCCGAGGACCGGGCACTTTCCACCAGAATGCCATAGAGCGCGCGCAGCGAAAGCGCCCGATAGAACAACGCCGCCAGCAGCAGCGCATAGGCCGCCGCCACGGCTGCGGCCTCGGTCGGTGTCGTGAGACCGCCATAGATGCCATAAAGCAGGATCGCGGGCATCAAGAGCGCCGGGAACGCATTTGCGGTCTGGCGTGGCAATTCCCGCAGCGGCACGGGTTCTTCGACCGCAAAGCCGCGCTTGGACGACAGATAGGCGTTCATCCCCATCAGCACCGCGCCCATGAACAGTCCGGGCAGGATACCGCCCAGAAACAGGTAGCCGATCGAGGTGTTCGAGATCAGCGCATACAGCACCATCGGTATAGACGGCGGAATGACCGGCCCGATGGTCGCCGAAGCGGCGGTGATCGCTGCGGCATAGCCCGGGCTATAGCGGCCATCCTTGGTCATCATCCCGATGACGATCTTGCCGATCCCCGCCGCATCGGCGACAGCCGACCCCGACATGCCCGAAAAGATCAGCGAGGCCACAACGTTGACATGGCCCAAGCCACCTCGGAACCGACCCACGGCGGCGACGCAGAACTGCAAAAGCCGTTCCGAAATCGTGCCCGCGTTCATGATGTTTGCCGCGACGATGAACAGAGGCACCGCCAGCAGCACGAAGCTGTTGAACAAGCCTTGCAGGATCTGCTCGCCGACCAAAGCGATGTCCTGACCCGCCGCAAAAAGGTAAATCAGCGCGCCCAGGATGATCGCATAGCCGATCGGCATGCCGATGCCCGCGAACCCGAAAAGTGCGATCAGGCACAAAGCCAGTTCGACGCTCATCCCTCTTCACCGATATGGATGACATGCGTCTCATCGGGCGGGCCGTTTCGCCAGATATCGACGAACCGCCACGCATAGCGCAGCGCGACCACGACCATGAACAGCGCATAGACCGAAAAGATCGTCCGCATCGGAACCTTCAGTGTGGCACTTTTCTTGATCTTCAAAAAATCGATGTAATCCCAGGTCGGCCAAAACGACACCGCCATCGCAATCGCAATCGCCCCTGCCGAGATCAGCGCCAGCACCTGACGGGGGCGTCGCGGCAGGGCCAGATACAGGATGTCGAAGCGGACATGATCGCGCTCGCGCACGATGAACGCATTGCCCCAGAACACGATCCAGACCCAAAGCGTCAGACACAGTTCCAGCGTCCAGCCGAACGGCTGCAACAGGACATAGCGCGCGAATATCTGCAAGATGAAGGTCAGAAACATTGCCGCCAGCATGGCGGCGGCGACGCATTCGGTGCCATGGGTGACCCATTTCGACAAAACGGTCACGACCGGTCCTCCCGCAGCGACCTTAATCTGGCGACAGGCCTAGTTGCCCAAGGCGTTGATCTTCTCCAGCACCCCTTCGGGCCAGCTTTGCGCGAACTCGCTGTCCAGATACATCGCCTGCACCTGGGTCCGGAACGCGGCCAGATCGGGCTCGTAAACCGCCATCCCCTCGCCTTTCAGAAACGCCACCAACTCACCCTCTGTCGCCAGCTGGTTCTGGCGCCCGTATTCCGAGGCGTCATCGGCGGCAGCCTGTACGGCGGCCTGCTGCTCGGGCGTCAGCGCGTCGAACACCGCCTTGGCAATCGCCAGATAGTTGAGGTCGACCAGATGCGAGGTGAGCACGATCTGCTTGGTCACCTCATAGAACTTCGCGTCCACCACCGTCGGCAACGGGTTGTCCTGACCATCGACAGCGCCGGTCTGCAACGCGGTATAAACCTCGGTAAAGGCCATCGGTGTCGGGCTGGCGCCCAGTGCCTTGCCCAGGAACTGCCAGGCGTCGGTGCCCGGCATCCGCAGGTTCACACCGGCCAGATCGGCGGGGGTCATCACCGTCAGCTCGTCCTTGGTCTGGCGCAGGTTCACCTGTCGGCGGCCCAGATACATCACCGACAACAGCTTTACCCCCAGCTCGTCCTCGACCTTTTGCTTGAACGGGTCCATCAGCGGATCGTTGAAGACCGCGACCTGATGCGCGGCGTCCTGATGCACATAACCCGCCGTAAAGATCGAAAACTCGGGGAAGAACACCGCCAGCTCCTGCGCCGAAGTAATCGACATCTCGAGGTTGCCGCGCGCCATCGCCTCAAGTTCGGTGCCCTGCGCGAACAGCGTCGCATTCCAGCTTGCCTCGAAACTGGCAAAGTTCGATACCGCAGGCCCGAACTTCTCGATCAGCGCCACGGCGCGTTGATCGGTGTCGGAACTTGGCGCCGACAGACGCAGCTGGATCTTGTCCTGCGCCAGCCCGCCGGTTGATAGGGTTCCAGCAACGACAGCGGCCATAGCGGCTGTCAGAACCGAACGACGTGCAAATTTCATAATCATCTCGGTGTCTCCTCCCATTGATGAACAGGCCCCGACGTTTCGCGGGATTACCTGCATCTGGCCACAAATTCCGGCACCGGGCAACGCCAAGACAGCGCAGGACCTGCCTTGGGCAAGATTTGTCGCACGATGCCCCGCCCGGCATCGACGTACTTGCGCGCCTTGTACCCAAGGGTATGGTTCCACATCGACACATGTGCGACCCGACAGAACATCCGTTTTTCCCCTGACCAAAAGGTATCCCGATGCAGAACCCGCCGAACAGATTCAAAGCCGCGATCACGTCCGGAACCCAGCAGATCGGCATCTGGAACAGCATCGGCGGCCCCACGGCGGTCGAACTTCTGGCGACCTGCGGCTACGACTGGGTGCTGATCGACACCGAACACGCGCCGGTCGATGTGACCGACGTCCTGCCCTCGCTGCAGACGCTTGCAGGCTATCCCAGGACCTCGGCCATCGTCCGCGCCGCGTTCAACGATACCGTGCTGATCAAGCGGCTTCTGGATATCGGCGCGCAGACGCTGCTGCTGCCCTATATCGAAAGCCCGGACGAAGCGCGCGCCGCCGTCGCCGCGATGCGCTATGCGCCGCGCGGCATCCGGGGCTTTGCCGGACACACCCGCGCCAGCCGGTTCGGCAAGGTCGAAGGCTACGCCACGGGTGCCGAGGACCAGCTGTGCCTTCTGGTTCAGGTCGAGACCCAGAAATCCATGGACCAGATCGAGAAGATCGCCGCAGTCGACGGCGTTGATGGCGTTTTCATCGGCCCGGCCGATCTGGCCGCCTCGATGGGACATCCCGGCAACCTGACTCATCCCGACGTGGTGCAGGCCATCGAAGACGGTATCGCGCGGCTGAAAAAGATCGGCGTGCCTGCCGGTATCCTCAGCCTCGACCCGGTCTTCGCCAAGCGTTGCATTGAGCTTGGCACGATCTTCACCGCCGTCGGCGTCGATACCGCCCTTCTCGATCAGGCAGCACTTGGGCTGGCCCGGGACTTTGGCATGGCACCCCTTGGCTGACCGGCACGGTCCCGGGCCTAGAACACATAGGCCCAGACCCCGTTCGCCATCAGCTCTGCCGCAAGCAATAATGCGAATCCCGCCCGCGCCGGCCAGGATGTGAAGCGCCAGATCAGCAGCCCGGTCAGAAGAACCGAGGCGCCGGCCTCGATCAGGCCGGCTGCGCCGCCGTAGTCCGCCTTGTCCCAATAGCTGACCGGGCTGGCAAAAACCCAGTCCGTCAGAGGCCAGAAATGCCGCCGGGCATCGTCATGGTGCAGGGCAAAATCGAAGACCAGATGCAGGATCGCCGCCCCGGCAAAGGCGACAAGCACGGGCATGCGCCGCCACAGCGCCACGGCCAGCACGATCCCCCAGAGTACGAAGGAATTGTCGATCGCAAAGACCGTCTGCCAGGCGTCCGAGAAGTAAAGATCGCGAAACACCACCCGCGCCGGGATATCAAAGATGTAAAGCGAGGCACCGGCCATCAGATACAACGACAGGTCCGGCGCCAACCCGCCCGCAAGGGCCGCCCAGGTGACCCGGCGGTTCGTCGGGTCGGCAAATGCTGCAGCGCCGAATATCAGATGTGCGGGCGTGTTCATCGGGGCCTCCCTCGGACCCTTGTCTAACACGGCTCGGGCATGAAAACATGACGTTTCCGTGAACCGACCCTTGCAGAAAACGCATAGTCGGTTCCCACCGATCCGCTATTGTGCACCTGCAGAAAGATGCCATCTTCACTGCAACGCAACAGAAGCGCGAAAGCGCCAATCAAACCGAAAAGAGGCATTGAAATGGCTTATATCAACACGACTTCCCGTCCGGCGATCCTGGATCGCGCCCGGGCCTATCTCGAAACCCTGCGCGAGGCGCGCGCCCGGCGTGCGGTCTATACCCGCACGTTCAACGAACTGTCCGCACTGTCGAACCGCGACCTGGCCGATATCGGCCTCGCGCGTGGCAATATCGACGAAATCGCCTGGGAACATGCCCACATGGGCTGATGCCTGCTCAGGCAGACCCTGCAAGGCCCCGGCAGCGTCCGGGGCCTTTTCATATCCGCCCCTTGACGCGCGCAGGCGTTCCGCCACTGTCGCGGCAATGAGGGGGAACAACCGATGACAGACGTGAACGTGGTGCAGATCGGCGCGGCGGGCGGGCCCGAGGTGATGCAGATCGTCAGGCGCCCCCTTGGCCAGCCCGGCAAAGGCGAAGTCCTGATCCGCCACAAGGCCATCGGCCTCAATTTCATCGATGTCTACCAACGCTCGGGCCTCTATCCGCTCACCTACCCTGCGGCGCTCGGCATGGAGGCGGCAGGCGTGATCGAGGCGGTCGGCGACGGTGTGACGCACCTCAAGCCCGGCGACCGCGTTGCCTATGCCGCCACCCCGCCGGGTGCCTATGCCGAAGCTCGCGTGATGCCCGCCGCCCAGGTCTGCCCGCTGCCCGAGGCAATTTCCTTCGACGAAGGGGCCGCGATGATGCTGAAGGGCCTGACCGTCAACTACCTCTTTCGCCGCACCACCCCGATTGCCAAAGGCGACACGGTGTTGTTTCACGCCGCCGCCGGGGGTGTCGGGTTGATCGCCTGCCAATGGGCGCGGGCCGAGGGCATCACCCTGATCGGCACCGCCGGATCGGGCGAGAAATGCGCACTGGCGGCTGAACATGGCGCCGCCCACACGATCAATTACCGGACCGAGGATTTCGTCGCGCGGGTGAAGGAGATAACCGGCGGTAAGGGCGTCGATGTGGTGATGGATTCGGTCGGCAAGGACACGTTCGACGGCTCGCTCGATTGTCTCAGGCCGTTTGGCACGATGATTCTGTTCGGTGCTGCATCCGGCCCGGTGCCGCCCTTCGACCTGCAGCGCCTGGCAAAAGGTTCGCTGAAGATCACCCGACCGACGCTCTTCACCCATATCGCCAACCACGAGACCTGCCAGCAGATGGCGCGCGAGTTATTCGGGATGGTCACTTCCGGCAAGGTAAAGATCCGCATCGACCAGCGGTTTTTGCTGGCCGAAATCGCCGAAGCGCACCGGGCGTTGGAGGCGCGCCGAACCACAGGTGCGACGGTGCTTTTGCCCTGAGCTGACCGATGGCAGCACCTTGAAGGTCTCAAGGTGCTGCACCCCCGGCCCGATTGCCTTGGCTGGGCTGTCGCAAGTTTACATATTTAAACCAAAATGAAAGCAGGCCGGGATTGCCAAGCGCCCCGGCGAATGCAATTTTCATCTGTCGAAAAATCCATGGATATCCAATGGACCAACCCCGCCGCCGTGGTCGCCCTCGCGCCTTCAACGACAAGACCGCCGAGAACACGATCCGCGCGCTTGACCGCGCCATCACCATCCTTGATGCGCTATCGAAGGCTGACGGCATCGGCCTGTCCGCGCTGGCGCTACAGCTCGAACAATCGCCCGCCACCGTCTACCGGGTGCTGACCACGTTGCAGACCCGTGGCATCGCGGAGCTTGATCCCGTCACGCAAGCCTGGCACGTCGGTCCCACCGCGTTCCTGATCGGCTCGGCGTTCCTGCGCCGTTCGTCGGTGGTGGAACGCGCCCGCCCGGTGCTGCGCGCGCTGATGGAGGCGACGGGCGAGACCGCGAACCTGGGTATCGCGCAGGGCGATCACGTGCTTTTTCTCAGCCAGGTCGAAACCCATGCCTCGATCCGCGCCTTCTTTCCGCCCGGCACGCAGTCGCCGCTGTATGCCTCGGGGATCGGCAAGGCGCTGCTCGCCCGTTTCGATGCCCCCCGGCTTGCCGCCTATCTGTCGCGCGCCGCGCTGACCGGCTTTACCGACGCCACGATGACCGATCCGGCGGTCCTGCGCGCCGATCTGACGGTGACCCGCGCGCGCGGCTATGCGTTCGACAACGAGGAACGCAACGACGGCATGCGCTGTGTCGCCGCCGCCGTCCTTGATGCCTTCGGCGAGCCGGTCGCAGGGATTTCCGTGTCCGGCCCCTCGGCCCGGATGCCCGAGACGGCGGCCGACCGGATCGCCGAAGGCATCAAGG
>JBBKVJ010000260.1:0-23079 GCA_037968375.1 Paracoccaceae bacterium
GCCTGGGCGCTTGGCACACTGCGGCAGGGCATGCCGCGCCTGCGCCTGATGGAAAGCTACTCGACGGTCACAGGCCCGCTGCCCTCAAACCAGCATGTCGGCTATCTGCTGCGTGCCGCGCCCGATTGGGATTATCTCGCGGCACTCCGCGCAGAATGGGACGGGCCATTGGTGGTCAAGGGTGTCCTTGATCCGGACGAAGTTCCACGCCTCAAGGCCGAAGGTGTTGATGCGATCTGGGTCTCGAACCACGCCGGCCGCCAGTTCGACGGTGCGCCAGCGGCAATCGAGGTCCTGCCTGAAATCCGCGAGGCTGCGGGCGAGGATTTTCCGGTAATCTTCGACAGCGGCGTTACCTCGGGCCTCGATGTGCTGCGCGCACTGGCGCTTGGGGCAGACTTCGTGATGCTGGGCCGGGCTTTTCATTATGGCCTCGCAGCCCTCGGGCCTGAGGGCGCGGCGCATGTCCTGCACATACTGAAGGCCGACATGATCTCGAACATGGCCCAGCTTGGCGCCACCACCGCCGCCGATCTGGCGGCACGGGTGATGACGGACTGACACCGCTCCTGCTTTCATTTTGGCTGCAATATGTCCTGGGGTGAATTGGCCGCATGGCCAAGAGGGGGCAGACCGCCCCCTCGCGCGGCGCGACCAGCGCGGCGTCACTCCCAACCCGAGGAGCGGGCCTTTGGCCCGCGACGAGGGGCGCGAGCGCCACCGGCATCGCCATTCGGCAACGCGTCGCTCATTCCGCCAAGGGCTTGCGCTGCAACGCAGCATCCCTAAAGTGTCGCCAACACCAGGGGGACGCCACCGATGCCCGAGTTCAAGAAAATCCTGATCGCCAACCGGGGCGAGATCGCGATCCGCGTGATGCGCGCGGCGAACGAGTTGGGCAAGCGCACCGTCGCGGTCTATGCCGAAGAGGACAAACTTAGCCTGCACCGGTTCAAGGCCGATGAGGCGTACCGGATCGGCGCGGGTCTGGGACCGGTCCAGGCCTATCTCTCGATCCCCGAGATCATCCGCGTGGCCCGCGACTGTGGCGCTGACGCGATCCATCCGGGTTATGGCCTTTTGTCCGAAAACCCCGATTTCGTTGAGGCCTGCACCAAGGCCGGTATCGCCTTCATCGGCCCGACCGCTGAAACCATGCGCAAGCTGGGTGACAAGGCCTCGGCCCGCAAGGTCGCCATCGCGGCAGGCGTGCCGGTGATCCCGGCGACCGAAGTTCTGGGCGACGACATGACGGCCGTCGCCAAGGCCGCTGCCAAGGTCGGTTATCCCTTGATGCTCAAGGCCTCGTGGGGTGGCGGCGGGCGCGGGATGCGGCCGATCATGGGTCCTGAGGAACTGGAAGAAAAGGTCCGAGAGGGGCGGCGCGAGGCCGAAGCCGCCTTTGGCAATGGTGAGGGATATCTAGAAAAGATGATCCTGCGGGCCCGCCATGTCGAGGTGCAGATCCTCGGCGACAAGATGGGCAACATCTATCACCTGTGGGAACGTGACTGCTCGGTGCAGCGCCGCAACCAAAAAGTCGTCGAACGCGCGCCTGCGCCTTATCTTTCCCCCGCGCAGCGCGAAGAGATTTGCAGTCTCGGCAAGAAAATCGCCGAAGCCGTGGATTATGAATGCGCCGGCACCATCGAATTCCTGATGGATATGGAGACCGGCGCCTTCTATTTCATCGAAGTGAACCCCCGGGTGCAGGTCGAACATACGGTGACCGAAGCGGTTACCGGCATCGACATCGTTCAGGCTCAGATCAAGATCGCCGAAGGCAAAAGCCTGATGGAGGCGACCGGCACGCCCTCGCAATACGACGTCCTGCTGAACGGCCATGCGATCCAGTGCCGGATCACCACCGAAGACCCGATGAACAATTTCATCCCAGATTACGGCCGGATCACCGCCTATCGCGGCGCCACCGGCATGGGCATCAGGCTGGACGGCGGCACGGCTTATTCGGGTGCTGTCATCACCCGCTATTACGATTCACTCCTTGAAAAGGTCACCGCCTGGGCGCCGACACCCGAGGCCGCCATCGCCCGGATGGATCGCGCCCTGCGCGAGTTTCGCATCCGCGGTGTCGCCACCAACATCGCCTTTGTCGAGAACCTGCTGAAACACCCCGATTTCCTGAACAACACCTACCACACCCGGTTCATCGACGAGACGCCCGAGCTGTTCCAGTTCAAGAAACGCCGCGACCGGGCCACGAAAATTCTGACCTACATCGCCGATGTCACTGTCAACGGCCATCCCGAGACGGTGGGTCGCGCCCTGCCCTCACCCGATGCGCGTCTGCCCCGGCCGCCGGTGGTGCGCGTTGATAGCGCACCCAACGGCACAAAGACCCTTTTGGACGAAAAGGGACCGAAGGCTGTCGCCGACTGGATGCTGGCACAAGAGAATGTGCTGGTCACCGACACCACGATGCGCGACGCGCACCAGTCGCTGCTGGCGACGCGGATGCGTTCGATCGACATGATCCGGGTGGCGCCCGCCTATGCCGCCAATCTGCCGCAGCTGTTCAGCGTCGAGTGCTGGGGCGGCGCCACCTTCGACGTGGCCTACCGGTTTTTGCAGGAATGCCCCTGGCAGCGCCTGCGCGACCTGCGCGCGCGAATGCCGAACGTGCTGCTGCAGATGCTGTTTCGCGGTGCCAACGGTGTCGGCTATACCAACTACCCCGACAATGTGGTTCAGTTCTTCGTGCGGCAGGCGGCCGAGACCGGCGTTGACCTGTTTCGGGTGTTCGACAGCCTGAACTGGGTCGAAAACATGCGTGTCTCGATGGATGCGGTGCTCGACACCGGCAAGCTCTTGGAGGGGTCGATCTGCTACACCGGCGAGATGCTTGACCCCGAGCGCTCGAAATACGACCTGAAGTATTATCTTTCGATGGCGCGCGAACTTGGCGATGCGGGCTGCCATATCATCGGTCTGAAGGACATGGCGGGGCTGTTGAAGCCCGCCACCGCGCGGATTCTGGTCAAGGCGTTGAAGGAAGAAGTCGGCCTGCCGGTGCACCTTCACACGCATGACACGGCGGGCATCGCCTCGGGCACGATCCTGGCCGCCGCCGAGGCGGGGGTGGATGCGGTCGATGCCGCGATGGATTCGCTGTCCGGCAATACCAGCCAGGCAACGCTGGGCACGGTCGTGGAATCGCTTGCCCATACCGACCGCGCGACCGGCCTCGATATCGGCGCGATCCGCGAGTTGTCGAACTACTGGGAACAGGTTCGCGCCCATTACGCCGCGTTCGAATCGGGCCAGCAGTCGCCCGCCTCCGAGGTTTACCTGCACGAGATGCCCGGCGGCCAGTTCACCAATCTCAAGGCGCAGGCACGCTCGCTTGGCCTCGAGGATCGCTGGCATGAAGTCGCCGAGGCCTATGCGGATGTTAACCGCATGTTCGGCGATATCGTCAAGGTCACGCCGTCGTCCAAGGTGGTCGGCGACATGGCGCTGATGATGGTGGCGCAGGGTCTGACGCGGGCCGAGGTGGAAGACCCCGGCAAAGACGTGGCCTTTCCCGAGTCGGTTGTCGAGATGCTCAAGGGCAGCCTTGGCCAGCCCCCGGGTGGCTGGCCTTCTGCCCTGCAAAAGAAGGTTCTTAAGGGCGAAAAGCCGATCACCGACCGCCCCGGCCTGCATGCCGAGCCGGTGGATATCGAGGCGACCCGCGCCCTGTTGTCGAAAGAACTGGAAGGCTTCAAGGTCGATGACGAGGACCTGAACGGTTACCTCATGTATCCCCGCGTCTTCCTTGACTACATGGGCCGCCACCGCCTGTATGGCCCGGTCCGCGCGTTGCCGACGCGGACCTTCTTCTACGGCATGGAAGCAGGCGAAGAGATCACCGCCGAAATCGACCCCGGCAAGACGCTGGAAATCCGTCTGCAAGCCATCGGCGAAACCGACGATCGCGGCGAGGCGCGGGTGTTTTTCGAGCTGAACGGCCAGCCCCGGGTCGTGCGTGTACCAAACCGCGCCGTGCAGGCCACGACCGCGTCGCGGCCCAAGGCCGAACCGGGCAACAAGACCCATGTCGGCGCGCCGATGCCCGGGGTGGTGGCCACCGTGGCAGTGACCCAAGGGCAGAAGGTACGACCCGGCGACATCTTGCTGACCATCGAGGCAATGAAGATGGAAACCGGGCTTTATGCCGAGCACGAGGGCACGATCACAGCACTTCATGTCAGCCCCGGCGGGCAGATTGATGCCAAGGACCTTCTGGTCGAGATTGGTTGATGCCGGGGCATAGCGCCGTTCCGCAACTAGGTGGGCCTGTTGCGGCGCAAGGGTGACCTGCCTCGCGGGCGCTGCCAGCCTCGGGCAAATCTGACCGCCACGCGCAAAGTGCTTTTTCTGCCGGGCTGGCTGTGGCAAGTCTGCCCGAACGCGAGGGTGTCATGCGAAAACTTCTGCTGATGACCGATATCCACATCCTGCCCGAAGGCGGACGGATTATCGGCCTCGACCCGCTGGCACGGTTCCGGGCCGCGCTTGACCACGCGCTGATCCGCCACCCGGATGCCGAAGCGCTGATCCTGATGGGCGATCTGACCCATCACGGCGCGCCCGAAGAATATGCGCGTCTTGCGGATACGCTTGACGGCCTGCCGGTTCCGGTCCTGCCGATGATCGGCAATCATGACCGGCGCGAGGCCTTCCTTGCCGCGTTTCCCAAGGCGCCGCAAACTGCGGATGGCCATGTCCAGACGGTGCGCGATCTCGATACCCACCGGATCATCACGCTCGACACGCTTGATGGCCCGCCCTACCCCAAGGGCCATCATGCCGGGCGTCTGTGCCCTGCCCGTCTGGCCTGGCTAAGCGAGGCGCTGGCGGGTGCCGACGGACGGCTGCCGCTGGTCTTCGCGCATCACCCGCCCTACGCCATCGGGATTCCGGGCATGGACATGATCCCGCTGGCCGATGGCGAGGCGCTATTGGCGCTGCTGGCCCGGCACGGCGCGCATCTTTTCTGCGGCCATGTCCACCGCACGATCTCGGGCAGTCAGTCGGGCGTGCCATGGACGATGCTGAAAGGCACTTGCCATCAAGGCCCTCTTGACCTCGTCACGCCCGACAGCTCGCTTTCGATCGACGAACCGGGCGCCTATGGCGTGCTTCTGTTACCCCGGGGCGGCGTTGTCGCACATTCCGAGGATGTCCTCGACACGGCACCACCGGTAAGGGATTCGGACTCGATCGCAGGCTGAATCTGTCGTCTCCGGCGCAGGACAATGCGCCACATACGCATTTTTCCCTTGCGGCCCGGCGGGCGGCTTTGTAAATCAGCGGCTGTCCAACGGATGCGGGCGTAGCTCAGGGGTAGAGCATAACCTTGCCAAGGTTAGGGTCGAGAGTTCGAATCTCTTCGCCCGCTCCAATGGACGGTTTCCGAAAAGTAATGACGACTGTCATCGCTCTTGCCCCCGCATGGAACGGGAGTTCGGGTCACATCGCCAGCAGAGCTTGCGTCGCAAGACAAGCGGTCCAGCCGATGTTCAAGGATGCGCACCAGAAAAATGGTTGGGTTTCGACGACGAACTGCGGCATTGTCGATGGCAGGATTGGAGCTTGGGCCCATAGAATTCCAGCCGCGGCCGCTTCCGGTCTGGCATCGCCCCGATCTGTCCCCCGCTCTGCCGCAATAGCGTCAGATCCTGCGGATAATGGTGCCAGGCGAACCGAAGGTGTTGAAATGTCATGAACAGTCGATCGTCCCAAAACAAACGAGGCGGCGGCGCGGTGCCAACCCGCAGGACATCCGTGACGTCAAAAACCCGGTCCCTGATTTCCGTTGTCGTGCCGGTTTTCAATGAGCAGGATTCCATTACTCCGTTCATGGCGCGGATCGCTGAGGTGTTCGACCAACTGAGCGACAGGATAAAGTACGAGATAATCTTTGTGAACGATGGGAGCACCGACGCGACCGAGGTTGCCATCCAGACATTGACCGAAAAGCCATCGCCCGTGCGTCTGGTCAATCTGTCACGCAATTTCGGCAAGGATGCGGCACTCTGCGCGGGATTGGCCTTTGCTTCGGGCGATGCGGTGATCCCGTTGGATGTGGATCTTCAGGATCAGCCGGACGTCATCCCCGAGATGATCGCCAAGTGGCAAGCCGGCGCGAAGGTGGTGAACGCCCGCCGGATAGACCGTTCGCAGGATGGCTGGCTCAAGCGCCTATCAGCCCGAGGATTTTACACGGCTTTCAACGTGTTGGCGGATCAGCCGATCCCGCATGATGTGGGCGATTTTCGATTGCTCGACCGACAGGTCGTCGACATCCTGCTGACGCTCGGAGAACGCGCCCGATTCAACAAGGCCTTGTTCAGCTGGGTCGGGTTCGACCCTGCCGAGGTCACCTTCGTGCGCTCGGCCCGCAGCACCGGGCAGACCGCATGGACCTACTGGCGCCTCTGGAACTTCGCGCTCGATGGCATCTTCACGTCGTCGACCAAGCCGCTTCGGGTCTGGAGTTACCTCGGCACATTGCTGTCGATGCTTGCGTTCCTCTACGCCGCCTTCATCTTCGCACAAGCGATTATTACGGGCACCGAGACGCCCGGCTATGCGTCCACGGTGATCCTTATCTTGATATTCGGGGGCATCAATCTTCTGGCGATTGGAATCATCGGCGAATACGTCGGACGGATATACACCGAGGTGCGGCAGCGGCCGCTTTACATTGTGCGGTCGGTTCACGGCCTGGACAGCAAGGACTGAGATGGACAGGGCAGTTTACGACCGGATGTCGGAGATCGAGGCGGATCACTGGTGGTTCTCTGCCAGGCGCGACATCATCCGGCGAACGATCGAACGATATGGCAATCTGCCGCCCGAGCCGCGCCTCCTCGAAGCCGGTTGCGGCACCGGCGGAAATCTCGAAATGTTGGCGACATTCGGCGATGTCGACGCATTCGAGTTTGATGACGCTGCGCGCGAAATCGCTGCCGAGAAATCGGGATTGGACATCCCATTTGGCGCGCTTCCTGAGCACATGCCGCACGGCAGCACCGGCTACAACATGATCGGGCTTTTCGATGTGCTTGAACACATCGAGGATGATGCCGGATCTCTTGCCGCCCTGGCCGGGCGGCTGCGTCCCGGGGGTCGCATTCTGGTGACAGTGCCGGCATTCAAATGGCTTTGGTCGCAGCACGACGACCGGCACCATCATTTTCGGCGCTATAGCCGTGCCACGCTTGGCCAAGCGGCTAACGATGCCGGACTGACCGTCGAGCACTCGTTCTATTTCAACACTCTGCTTTTGCCTGTTGCGATTACAACAAGGGGATGGAAGTCGATTACGCAAAGCAACACACCCGATGACAGTATGCCCGCAGCCTGGCTCAACACCGCGCTTTACCGCATTTTCGCCAGCGAGCGTCACCTGATTGGCAGACTGTCGCTACCAGTCGGTCTGTCGATCTGCGGGGTTATGACGCCGCCCGGCGCTCAGACTTGAGCCCCGCAAAAACCTGCGAAAAGCGGTTTCGTCTCAAGGTTTGGCGCTGAATACCGCCAATGCGTCGTCGCGAAAGACCAGCACAGGGAGATCTGCGCATTCAGGAATCACAACAGGCTCAGACATTCGGCTCATCGTGCGTAAGACAGTATAATCGGCCCCTGTTTGCTCCATCAATGCCATCATACCAACACAGGTTGCCGCGGCGTGCTGATCTGCCTCCCAATCAGTCATTGCCCAAAAGCCTCCAAAATGATCAAGGGTTTCCGGACGTGGCTGGGCGACCTCAACCATCCGGTTGCGTGTCATCGCCGCATGCTCGGGTTGCGCCACCGAGAACGTCTTGAAATCCACATAAGCGCTGCGGCGGCTTAATTCGCGAAACTCAAAAAGCCCGACCGGGATGATGAAAAGCGCGTCCTCAGGTGTGTTCTCGCGCACCCAGGTCAATGCTTCCACGACGCGGGGGCGGTAGCCCAGTTCCAAATGCCGCACTGGCAAGACAATCACAACGAATGCCGTCGTGGCGATGATGAAAAGCGCAAGAGGCCGCCGGGTCGCGTGGGCCGCACACATCATCCATGTGCCGAAGATCAGGGTGACCACTGCCGCAACCGTAAAATTCGCCAGAAACAGCGTCAATCCGATGGCCGGCGGTGCCAGTGCCAGCGGTGTCTCTTTTAAGTCACCGTCACGAAGTCCCAGAATGATCGCTGACGCCGCGAAGAGGCACGCCAACGTAAAGAACAGCGGCGTCGTCCGGTTCAGGTCGAGCATGAAGAAGATCGGCCACTGCAGCAGTCCAAAGCCGTAGATCGCGAAGGCCAGCGCAAACAGCACGCCGCCCGCCGCCATCATGCCCAATGCTACCCGCCCGACCGCATGGTGATGGCGACGCAGAACCGTTGCGGCAACCCAGCCAAGAACCAGATACCCCGCCCAGAGCAAATAATCTTGCAAGGGCAGATTATAGTGATGTGGGGCGCGAAACCGGTAACCTTCCTCGATGATTGTCTCGACGTCGATATCGGTGCCGCCATCGGCCATTACCCGCACTGCAAGACGCAATACTGCCGGAAATGCAACAATTGCCGCCACCGCGATGGCGGTCAAGAGCGGTCGCAACCCACCGCGGCCAAGGGCCAGAAAACCCAGGCCGACCGCCAGCGAGGCCTGGATGGCGCTGGCAGGTTGCGCATAAGCCGCCAACCCCAGGAACAGGCCCGCCAACGCGCCCCGTCGCCCAAGGGTTGCGGCACAGGCAAACAGCGCGAAGACCAGCGAAATCAACTGATGGTGAAAGAACCAACTCAGAAAACCGCCGAATCCGCCACGACCGACCCCGGCCTGTTCGGCCAGAACTGAAACGGCCAGCGCCATCAGTACGGCACCAATCCTTCGCCCATCACTCATATCAGGCGTGACCACCCACACCACGGCATACATTGCCGCCACCATCAAAACGCTCAGGATTATGGTTGCTAGTAGAAACCCCTCGGCGACGCCGATGGTGGCCAGCGATACCCGATAGACCAGCGCATAAGCAAACGCATGATCGGCATAAAGGCGCAGATGCTCGTCACGCGGATAGGCGTCGGGGTTCAGCGCTAGCCAGGCCAGCGGGCCATAGGTGAAATCGTCGCCCATCGGGAACGGGACGAAGCCGACAAGCACATGCGCAGCCAGCCCGATCACCACTATCGCCGCCACGATCAATACCCTTTGCCCGAGGATCGACGCGCTTGCCGGTCTGTCGAGCCTCTCGGGGGACCGCACGACCAAGGCTCAGAACGCTTTGAACGTCATCGTCGTCAACGACCGCTCGATACCGGGAATATCCAGCAGACTGTCGTTGATGAAATGCCCCACATCCTCGCCCTCGGGGATATAAAGCTTCATGATCAGGTCATAATCGCCGCTGGTCGAATACAGCTCGGAATGGATCTCGCGCAGCACGATCTCTTTCGCCACCGCATAGGTCGTGCCGGGTTTGCAACGGATCTGGATGAATACCGGCGTGCTCATGGGGGTCTCCTCGGGGCGATGCTGCGACAGGCTTGCCACGACGGGCGCGTCTTGCCAAGTCCGGGGCTATGCCTTGCTGCAGCGCGCCCCTATAAGGCGGCAAGATGCAGGAGACTACGCATGCGCGCAGCCAAGATCACCCGCAAGACCGCCGAGACCGATATCACGGTCGAACTCAGCCTTGACGGGTCGGGCAATTACGATTGCCAGACCGGCGTCGGGTTCTTCGATCACATGCTGGATCAACTGGCCCGGCATTCGCTGATCGATCTGAACATCCGCGCCAAGGGCGATCTGCACATCGATGATCACCACACCGTCGAGGATGTCGGCATCGCGCTGGGTCAGGCCCTGTCGCAGGCACTTGGCGACAAGCGCGGTATCCGCCGCTATGGCGCCTGTCTCTTGCCGATGGACGATGCGCTGGTGCGTGCAGCCCTCGATCTGTCGGGGCGGCCCTATCTGGTCTGGAACGTCGCGATGCCGACCGCCAGGATCGGTACATTCGATACCGAACTGGTGCGCGAATTCTTCCAGGCTTTCGCCACACATGGCGGCATCACCCTGCATGTCGATTGCCTGCACGGGATCAACAGCCACCACATCGCCGAGGCGGGGTTCAAGGCGGTCGCGCGCAGCTTGCGCGACGCGGTCGAGACCGACCCGCGCAAATCCGACGCGATCCCCTCGACCAAAGGCGCGCTGTGAGCCTGACCGTTCTCGTCGATTACGAGGCCGGAAATCTGCACTCCGCCGAAAAGGCGTTTCAACGGATGGCGGTCGAGACCGGCGCGGGCGCGGTTCTGGTCAGCGCGAAACCCGAAGATGTCGCGCGCGCCGACCGGATCGTACTGCCTGGCGACGGCGCCTTTCCGGCCTGCAAGCGCGAGTTGGCCGCAAAAACCGGCCTGACCGAGGCGCTGACCGAAGCGGTGGTTGCCAAAGGGCGCCCGTTCCTGGGCATCTGCGTCGGCATGCAGCTTTTGGCGTCGCGGGGCCTTGAGTACGAGGACACACCCGGCCTGGGCTGGATCGGTGGCGAGGTTGTCAGGATCGCGCCGAAAGACCTCGCGCTGAAGGTTCCGCATATGGGCTGGAACGATCTGGTGATCGACGCACCCCATCCGGTGCTTGCGGGCCTCGCGACCGGCGATCACGCCTATTTTGTGCATTCCTACCAGTTCCGCGTGGCTGACCCTGCCCACCGGCTGGCGCATGTCGATTACGCGGGCGATGTCACCGCCATCGTCGGGCGTGACAACCTGATCGGCACCCAGTTCCATCCCGAGAAAAGCCAGTCCGCCGGTCTGCGACTGATCGCGAATTTCCTCAGCTGGTCGCCCTGATCCTGTGCCCTGCGGTCCACTCCGGGTGGTCCGGCAAGGATTGCACCGACCTCCTGCAACGGACTGGCGAGATCCCCGCCGTCTTACCGTCCCCAACAAGACCTTGACCGGATCGCGGTGCAAGGCATCGAGATGACCCCGGCTCGGCAACGGTCGACAGCGTCGCCCTGCTGGTGGCCTCTTCCCCCTGCAGTCAGAAAGATTCGCTCGGCCCTGACTTAGATCGGCGCCCGCGCACGCACCCACGTCTGTCCGTCGCAAACCGGCCCGATACAGCCCTGCACCCGCAATTGATTGCCGGTCAGCCTGGCGCGGGCATCGTATTCCTTGTCGAAAAGCGGCACCCACACCCGGCCCCCGGCATAGCTGCCATTGCCCATCGCCTTCAGGCCCCAGAACAGGTCGCGGCCCATGCTGCGGGTCACCACGCTATTGCCGCCCGCGTCGATTACCCGCATCACGCGCCCGCAAAGTTCAGCGCCACAGGCGCGCACGACGACATAGCCCACCTGCCCCTTGCGATCGGGCGGCACCCGCCAGATGCCCAGAATCGGATCGGCCGCCGCCGGCCCGAACCCGGCCAAAAGCCCGATGGCCAGAACAATCGCGGTCAAAGCTTGTCGCATCGACCCCTCCCCATCGGGACCAGCCCGCTGTGCAAAGAGGATCAATGTCACGGCGGCGGCGCATCCGTCGATGTGCCACAGCGCCGCAATCGTAGCTGGCGCCGCTCAGTTCGCCCGAGTCCAGACGCCGCCCTCGCGGCAGATGATGGCGACGCAGCCAGAAACCGACAGCCGATTGCCGGTCAGAACCAGCTTGGAATTGTATTCCTTGTCGCGATCCGGCGAATACAGCCTCCCGCGATATTCGCCGCCACCGGTGGGCGCGGTATCCCAGATGATCGCGCGACCGATGTTATCCGATTGGATTTGCTTGCCATCCGGCCCGAAGGCGCGGATCAGGGTCCCGCAAAACTTGGCGCCGCAGGGTGCGACATCAATCAGCCCGGAATTGCCGTTGTCGTCCTGAACCGTGCGCCAGCGGCCTTCCAGCGGGTCGGCAGCGGCGGCACAGGTCAGTGCAACAATCACGACGGCAGCCATTGAAAGCGTCTTCATTGTGATCTCCTCCCTCGGGTTGTCCGAGCGCATTATTCGGGCGCGCCAAAATGTCGCAAGCATGACGTTGGGTCTCGGAAAAGACCGCTGTGGCCCCGGACCAGGTGACACGCCCCCGACAAATGCTATCTTGGTGCCAGGAGGGTAAGACAATGATCCGTGCCGCGCTCGTCATCGCCACGCTTTCGGTCAGTCAGGCCGCCGCACAGGATCGCATCCCCAGCCACTGCGTGGCACTGGCAGATCAGACACCGGGGGCAGCCTACATCCAGCAAGCCAGCTTTGGTGCCCCGCTCGCCGCCGATACCGTGCGGCTCAGCTACACCGCCCACGCGACCTTTGTTCTTGAAACTGCGGGCGGTCTGACTGCCGCCACCGATTTTACCGGCTTTCTCGGCAGCAACGTCCTGATCCCCGATGTGGTAACCATGAACCATGCGCACAACACCCACTTCACCGCCTTCCCAGACCCCGCGATCCCGCATGTCCTGCGCGGCTGGAACCCAAAGGGCGGGGCCGTGGACCATTACCTCGATCTTGGCGAGATGCTGGTCCGCAACGTCTCGACCGACATAAGGGGCCGGATCGGCGGCACGGCGGAGGCCTTTGGCAACTCGATCTTCGTCTTCGAGGTCGCGGGCCTCTGCATCGGCCATCTCGGCCACCTGCACCACGAGCCTGACCCCGCGCAATATGCGATGCTGGGCCGGATGGACGTGGTGATGGCGCCTGTCGATGGCGGATTGACGCTGAACCTGCCCGCGATGATCCGGGTGTTGCAGCGCCTGCGGTCGTCGGTCGTGATCCCGATGCACTGGTTCGGGCGCGGATCGCTCGAAGATTTCCTGGATGGTATCTCGGACGACTTCGCCATCGAGCGTCGCACCGATAACTGGCTTGAGGTCTCGCGCGACACGCTGCCCGCCCGCCCGACCGTGATCGTCCTCACGCCAGACCCGCTCGACTGAGCCTCTTAAGGCTTCTTTCGGTCGCAAATATTCTCGGGGGGCGGCGCGCGACAGCGCGACGGAGGGCAGACAGCCCCCCTGCCCGGTCAAGACTTGCAGGCGGCAACAGGTCATGCTTCACCGGCTGACAAGGAGACGCCGATGCTCAATACCGCCGATGACGCCTTCCGCAGCCGCCTTGCCGCAGGCCTGCCAAAGGCCGCCTTCCGCCGTCTGGGCCCCGGCTATCTGGAAGAACCGCGCGGACGCTACCGGGCGCAGGCGGGGCTTTTGATCGCCCCTGAAACCACCGATGAGGTCGCCCAAGTCGTCCGCGCCGCAGCCAAGGCGCGCGTCGGCATCGTGCCCTATGGCGGCGGCACCGGCCTTGTCGGCGGTCAGGTGATGCCGGACGGCCCGGCGCCGGTGATCCTGTCGCTGGAGCGGATGCGCAAGATCCGCGCGACCTATCCGCAGGAAAACATCCTGATCGCCGAGGCGGGCGCAATTCTTACCGAGGTGCAGGCCGCCGCCGAGGCCGCTGGCCGCCTTTTCCCGCTGTCGCTCGCCTCCGAAGGCTCGGCGCGGATCGGCGGCCTGCTGTCCACAAACGCCGGAGGCTCGGGCGTCTTGCGCTATGGCAACGCGCGCGACCTCTGCCTCGGTCTTGAAGCGGTGCTGCCTGACGGGACGATCTGGCACGGGCTGAAACGGCTGCGCAAGGACAATACCGGCTATGATCTGAAGAACCTTCTGATCGGCGCCGAAGGCACGCTTGGCGTTATCACCGCCGCCTGCCTGCGCCTTTTTCCCCGTCCCGCAGGCATCGGTGCGGCAATGCTGGCTGTCACCTCGCCCGAGGCGGCGCTGTCGCTTCTGTCGCTGGCGCAGGAGCGCACGATGGGCGCGGTCTCGGCGTTCGAGTTGATGCACCGGCAGGGCTTCGATTTTCTGACCGAGACCAGAATCGAAGGCCGCCACCCGTTTGCAGCAATGCCCGAATGGACCGTGCTGATCGAGATCGGCCTGCCGCCGGGGCTGGCACCTGACAGCGTGCTTGAGGATGTTTTCGAGGCCGCATTGACAGACAGCCTGGTTAGCGATGGCGTGATCGCCAGTTCCGAGGCGCAGCGCGCAGGTTTTTGGAAACTGCGCGAGGACCTGCCCGAGGCCAATCGCCGGATCGGGGCAGTTTCCTCGCACGACATCTCGGTGCCGTTGGGCGCGCTGCCGGAATTCATCGCACGCGCGCCGGCCTTGCTGGCGCGGATCGGCAGCTTCCGGATCAACTGCTTTGGCCATGTCGGCGATGGCAACCTGCACTGGAACGTGTTCCCAGCCCCCGGCAAGACCCGGGGCGATCACGAGGCCGACCGCGACGCGATCAAGCGTGCCGTCCACGACCTTGTCGATGCGCTGGGGGGCTCGATCAGCGCCGAGCACGGCATCGGGCGGCTGAAGGTGGACGATCTTGCCCGCTACGGCGATCCCGCGAAACTTGCCGCGATGCGGGCGATCAAGACGGCATTGGACCCGCACGGCATCATGAACCCGGGCGCAATCTTTGCCGCTGCCTAGGCTACCCCTCCACCGCCTCGCAAAACCGCGCGATCTCGGCCTCGGTGTTGAAATAGTGGACCGAGGCCCGCACTACTGCCTCAATCCCCCGTGCGCCCAGATCGAAGCGCGCATTCGCGGCGGTCGAGGTCGAGATATTGATCGCCCTGGCGCGCAGCCGTGACGCGATGGCCTCGGCCGTCTCGCCAACCTTGGTGAAGGTGACGATCCCGCATTGACGCGCGCCGGTATCGCGCAGCTCGACCCCCGGCAGGGTGCCAAGTGCCGAACGCAACGTCGCGCCCAGCGCTGTGACCCGCGCCTCGATCGCCGCGATGCCCACCGCACCGGCATAGGCCACCGCGCGCGCCAGACCGATGCGGCCCGCGACAAAGCTTTCCCAGTTCTCAAAGCGCCGCGCACCCGGTGCCAGCTCGTAACTGTCTGGCCCGGTCCAGGTGGCGGCGTGCAGGTCGATAAACGGCGGCTCGATCTGCTCCAGAACATCGCGCGCGACATAGAGAAACCCCGTGCCACGCGGCCCGCGCAGAAACTTGCGTCCGGTCCCCGACAGGGCGTGGCAACCGATCCTGCGGACATCCAGCTTGATCTGCCCGACCGATTGGCAGGCGTCGAGCAGATAGAACAGCCCATGTTTGTGCGCCACAGCACCCACCGCCTCGGCCGGATTCACCAGCCCGCCCTGCGTCGGCACATGGGTCAAAAGAACCGCTCGCGTATCGGGGCCGATCATCGCCTCCATCGCGGCGACATCGATCTGGCCGGTGGCATCCGAAGGCACCACATCGATCTTCAGGCCGCGCCGCCGCGCCTGTTGCAGCAACGCCAGATAGTTCGAGGCATATTCCGCGGCACCATGCGTCAGCACCCGGTCGCCAGGTTTCAGCGGCAGGCCGTAGAATGCCATGTCCCAGCCGCGAGTCGCGTTCTCGACATAGGCGATCTCATCCGATGCGGCACCGATCATTGCGGCAATGCCGGTGTAAAGCATGGCCAGTTCCGGCGCGGCCTGCCTAGCGGCCTCGTAGCCGCCGATCCGCGCCTCAAGCTGCAAGTGGTCGGTGACAGCCTTCAACACCGGTGCCGGCATCAGTGAGGCACCGGCATTGTTGAAGTGCAGGACATGCGCGCATCCGGGCGTGTCGGCCCGCAAAGCTTCGATATCCATCGCACCCTCCCAGCGCCTGCCCAGCGCCTGCCTAGCGCGGCAAAGGCCGGGTCACAACGGGACAGGTGAGTCAGGCGGCCCCGCCGTCGGACCTGACGGCGGGGCTTTCTGGAGGGATGCGAGCGCGGGAACGTCCCCGGCCCACAACCAAGATTGCGATTGCTTCGGTTAAAGACCGGTTAGTGTCCGTCGAATTCGCACAGTGCGTGAACAACCATACCCATCGCCTCGATCTTCTTGCGGCCACCGAGATCGGGCAGGTCGATCACGAAGGCGCAGCCGACGACCTCGGCCCCCAGCCGTTCGATCAGCTTGATCCCGGCCTCGCAGGTGCCACCGGTGGCCAGCAGATCGTCGACGATCAGCACCTTCTCGCCCGGCTGCAGAGCGTCGTCGTGAATCTCCATCACCGCCTCGCCGTATTCCAGCTGATAGTCCTGCGCGATGGTCCGCCCCGGCAGCTTGCCCTTCTTGCGGATCGGCACGAAGCCCACCGACAGCTGATGCGCCACCGCCCCACCCAGAATGAACCCCCGCGCCTCAAGCCCCGCGACCTTGTCGATCGGCAGCCCCGCATAGGGGTGGAGGAGCTGGTCTATCGCCATCCGGAACCCGCGTGCATCGGCGAACAGAGTGGTCACATCGCGGAAAAGGATGCCCTCTTTCGGGAAATCCACGATGGTGCGGATGTAATCCTTGACGGTCTTGCGGTTGGTCATGGCAGCGTCCCCGATCTGGGCGTTTGATCCAGCTTCACAACGCCTGCGTTCGTCAACAGTCGCGGGCGGCGGTGTCGGTGACAGCCTGTCCGCTTCCGGTTCGGAGTGACGATTGGCGATGTCGCATGAGATTCAGTAATCGCAAAGCATACGATCGATTCCAACTGATAGCATCGCTGCATCACAGAACCCGCCCCGCCACCGCATCCAGCCTTGCCACCACGGCGGCATCGCGTTTCCCGGGCACCGTCATGATCGCATGCTCCAGCGCCCGGTCGCAGCCATGCGGGCAACGCTGCCGCGCGGATCCAAGCAAGGCCGGCAATCGGCCTACCAGCCCGCGCGCCTTCGCGGCATTGCCGGTCAGCACCCGCAGGATATCGGTGATCTCGACCGCGCCGTGGTCGGGGTGCCAGCTGTCATAATCGGTGATCATCGCCACGGACGCATAGCAAAGTTCGGCCTCGCGCGCGAGTTTCGCCTCGGGCATATTGGTCATGCCGATCACATCGCACCCCCAAACCTCGCGGTACATCCGCGATTCGGCCCGCGTCGAGAACTGCGGCCCCTCCATCGCCAGATATGTGCCGCCCTCATGCACCGTGATGCCCTCGGCCCTTGCCGCCTTAGCACAGGCCGCGGACAGCGACGCGCAGACCGGATGCGCCAGCGAGACATGCGCCACGCAGCCCGTCCCAAAAAACGATGCCTCTCGCGCCACCGTGCGGTCGATGAATTGATCCAGCACCACGAAATCGCCAGGCTTCATCGCCTCGCGGAAACTGCCGCAGGCCGACACCGCGATCAGGTCGGTCACGCCCAGCCGCTTCATCGCGTCGATATTGGCGCGGTAGGGGACGCTCGACGGCGCATGCACATGGCCGCGCCCGTGACGCGGCAGAAATGCCATCGCGACGCCCTCCAGACGCCCGGTCAGAACCTCATCCGACGGCGCCCCCCATGGCGTTTCAACCTTCTGCCAGGCCGCATCCTCAAGACCCGCGATCTCGTAGACACCCGAGCCGCCGATCACCCCGATCATCGTCTGTTTCATGGCCATCCCTGAACCCTGCGCCGTATCGCAGAATGGCAACAGGTCAGCTGATTGAAAAGGCCGGCCTATCGCGACGCCGCTATCAACCACTATATATTATATACGTGGTTCGATCATCTGAAGCAGGCTTTGGCGAGGCAGGGCATGGGTGTTCTGCAGTCGCTGATTGTGCTTTCAGTCTACGTGCTGGCAACCCAGGCGCACTGGCCCGGCCCGTCACCACTTGGACCAGCGATTGCTGCCTGTATTGTCCTGCGTGTGGTGTGGCGGTGGCCCTTCATATCCGACCAGCTGCATGATCCTGTGATCAGATACGGCTTCTTGGCGATTTCCGCAGGTTCAGTGGGTACTGTTCTGATTGCAAATCAGCCCTGGCTTATGGGCGGCTGTTCAGCCTTTTTCTTGGTGCAAGCGATGATGACCCTGCGATCAGGCGATTTTCGCGAGCTCCAGACCAAAAACATGCGCGGCTGGTGGCCCGAAGATCTACGCGAAAGATGGATGGATATTGTAGCCGGGGTCGTGGCGCTTGCGGGTGTGTCAGGGTCGATACTGGCGTGGCACGGTGACCCTGCCCTTTGGCTGATCTTTGTCACTCTCGGGGTCAACGGTCTATTGGTATTGGCCAATGCGATTTTTCTCACGATCGCGCGAAACGTCTACCCATGACCGCACCATCGGCGCAGGCTTGTTGCGCCACCATCCAGTCACGAGAAATGTTATCCCGGCACCGTCCACATGGCCGATATGCTCAATCAGCTCGTGCACTCTGCCACGATCCGGGCTATGCGCGGCGCTTCAACCCAGAATCCCTTGCGAATCCGTAACGAGGCAAAGACCCGTGAGCAAAATCCTATTGACCGCCATCAGCGATGCGATGAGCCTGCCGACCGGCCCGAACGCGCTTGGATTCTCGCGCGTCAAGATCGAGCTTCTTGCCGGCCTGACGGTAGCACTGGCATTGGTTCCCGAGGCGGTGGCCTTTGCCTTTGTCGCAGGCGTGCATCCGCTGGTCGGGCTTTACGCGGCCTTCATCGTCGGGCTGATCACGGCGGTCTTCGGCGGCCGACCGGGCATGATTTCGGGGGCGACCGGCGCGCTGGCGGTGGTGATGGTGGCACTGGTCGCGCAGAACGGCGTCGAGTACCTTTTTGCAACCGTCGTGCTGATGGGTCTGTTGCAGATCGGCGCGGGCGTTTTCCGGCTGGGCAAGTTCATCCGCCTTGTGCCGCATCCGGTGATGCTGGGCTTTGTGAACGGCCTGGCCATCGTGATCTTTCTGGCGCAACTCAGCCAGTTCCAGGTACCCGGCACGGCGAAGGCCGGTGGTCACGGCATGGTCGGCGGCGAATGGCTGTCGGGCTGGCCGCTGATCGCGATGCTGGCGCTTGTCGCGCTGACGATGGCGATCATCTGGGCCACGCCGAAGCTGACCCGCGCGATCCCGGCACCTCTGGCCGGGATCGGTATTGTCGCGGCCATCGTCATCGGCTTTGGCATCGACGTGCCCCGGGTCGGCGATCTGGCCTCGATCCAGGGCGGCTTGCCGACCTTCCATCTGCCGATGGTGCCCTTCACGCTGGAAACGCTGCAGATCATCTTTCCTTACGCGGTGATCCTGGCCGCCATCGGCCTGATCGAAAGCCTGCTGACGTTGAACCTTGTCGGCGAGATCACCGGCCAGCGTGGCGGCGCCAGCCGCGAGTGTCTGGCGCAGGGTGCCGCCAACACCGTCACCGGTTTTTTCGGCGGCATGGGCGGCTGCGCGATGATCGGCCAGTCGATGATCAATGTGAAATCGGGCGGGCGGACGCGGTTGTCGGGCATCGCCTCGGCGCTTTTTCTTCTCGCCTTCATCATGGTTGCCAGCCCGGCGATCGAGCAGATTCCGCTGGCCGCCCTCGTCGGGGTCATGTTCATGGTGGTGATCGGCACCTTCGCCTGGCAGTCGCTGATGATCCTGCGCCGGGTGCCGCGCACGGATGCCTTCGTCATCATTCTGGTGACCGCCGTCACGGTCTACGCCGATCTTGCAACAGCCGTGGTGGTCGGCGTCATCGTCTCAGCTCTGGCTTATGCCTGGAACAACGCCAGACGCATTCATGCCCATACCGAAATAACGCCCGAGGGCGCCAAGGTCTATCAGGTACAGGGCCCGCTGTTCTTCGGCTCGACCGATGGCTTTACCGAGTTGTTTCACCCCGAGGACGACCCCGACCTCGTCATCGTCGATTTTGCGCAAAGCCGGGTCGTGGACCAATCCGCCCTGACCGCTATCGAGGCGATGGCAGCACGCTATCAGAACCTCGGAAAGTCGTTGCAACTGCGCCACCTCAGCCGCGACTGCCACCGCCTGCTTAGTCGCGCCGGGCAGCTGATCATCGACAGCGACGATGATCCGGATTACGAGATCGCGGTCGATTACGGGGTCCGGATCGGGCAGTTGGGCGCCGGGCATTAGAGACCTGCCCGCCTCTCGCTACAGAGGGCAGATGCTGACTGCGGGCTGCCGCTGCAACGCCAACGATCGCCGCTTTATGGCCAAGCGTCTCCCTCACCAATCGTCGCGCTGACGGTGAGGTAGCGGCTGCCCGAGGGGCGGTCAGCGTCGCCATCGGCGCTCGGACCAATGGCGCGCCAATGGCGACCCCGGCGGCGCTTGCGCGCCTTTATTCCGGGCAGGCGTAACGCACAGACGGGCAAATCTCTACCGCCCCCACTCACTCGCCCGGCCGCTTTAACTCGAACACCTCCGCCACCCGGGCGTAATCGCGATACCCCATCCGCGCCAGCGGCTGATACCGGGTCACCTCGAACCGCCCGTCAACCAGGCAATCGTCGCGCAGGTGCACGCCGGTAACTTCGCCGAAGGCCACGAAATTCGCCGCCCCCGCCAGCTGCACGATCTGCGTCAACTTGCATTCCAACGCCGCAGGCCCACCAGCCACGCGCGAACAGGCAATGGTCCGGCATTCTTCCCGTGCGATTCCCGCCAGCTCGAACTCATCCACCTCCGCACCATAGCCACCGGAACTGACATTCATCACATCGCGCATCGCGTGTTCCACGATGTTCACGCAAAAGACCCCAGTGTCGCGGATATTGGCCACGCTGTCCTTGGTACCGGGCCGATCCGGCTTGGCGCCGGTCGAGGCGAACATCACCTGCGGCGGCACATAGGCCACCGCGTTAAAGAACGAATAGGGTGCCAGGTTGTCACGGCCGTCCGACCCCCGTGACGAGATCCAGCCGATCGGTCGCGGCGTCACCACCGCGTTGAACGGGTTGTGCGGCAAACTGTGGCCATCTTCGGGGCGGTAAAACATCGTGCAGGCTCCCAATCGTTTGATCCTGACCTAGGCCCATGCTACCCGGCTTTCCAGCACCAAGTGAGGGCGTCGCTTGATCCGTCTGGAAGAAGAAACGGCCGAGGATTGGTGGGAGGTCGAGGCGCTGCTCGACCTCTGTTTCGCGCCGGGGCGGACGGCGCTGTCGTCCTACCGGCTGCGCGACGGCGTGCCGAAGGTCGATGCGCTGTGCCTGGTCGGGCGTGACACCGACGGCACGCTTGCCTGTGCGATCAGGTATTGGCCGATCCGCGTCGGCGATCACGACGCGCTGTTGCTTGGTCCTGTGGCAGCACACCCGACACGTCAGGGCGAAGGGCTGGCAGGCCTCTTGATCCGCGAAAGCGTGATCCTGGCACGGGCCACGGGCTGGGCACGCGTCCTGCTGGTCGGCGACGCGCCCTATTATGCGCGGTTCGGGTTTGACAGGCTCGACGGCGTTCTGATGCCGCCGCCAACGAACCCCGACCGCGTTCTGGGGCTGGCCCTTCTGCCCGGCGCCTGGGAGGGTGTTTCGGGCCCTGTCACAAAGGCCAGGTCTTGAGGCGGGACAGAATCGCTCCCATATCTCTATCTCAGTGACAGGGAGGGTCCGACGATAGACAAGATCAACGCATCTGCCAGCCCAGGCGAAACCCTGCCCGCCGTGGTGCAGGGCGATCCCCATGCGGCCGTCACCGCTTTGGCGCGGCGCTATCTTGACGCCAGCGGCGTCCTGATGCGGATCATCACGGTTGTCGGCGGGCAGGCCGAAGATATCATCCGTCATCTTCCCGACCGCAATCGGAAGCAGCTTGATACCGCTGTGCGGTTGGCGCTTCAGGCCGCCTATGGCGCCGCGCAAGGCACCCATACCAAGCATCGTCAGGGTGACAGGGCACACCGTACTGCTGCCGCTGCACTGGGGGCATTGGGCGGGTTTTGGGGTATCGGTACGGCGCTGGCCGAACTGCCGGTCACGACGGCGGCCATGCTGCGCTCGATTCAGGAGATCGCCGCCGCGCATGGCGAGGATCTGACAACCGAGGAAACCCGCCTCGCCTGCCTTCAGGTGCTGGGCGCAGGTGGCCCGCTGGCCGAGGATGACAGCGCCGATTTCACTTTTCTGGGCGCCCGGTTGACGCTGACCGGACCCGCCCTTGCCGGGATCATGGCGCAGGTCGCGCCACGTTTCGCGCTGATGGTCGGGCCGAAACTTCTGGCCAAGGCGGTGCCGGTGATCGGGGCTGCAGCGGGTGCCGGCACGAACTACGCCTTCGCCGGCTTCTATCAGGACATGGCGCATGTCCATTTCGGGCTGCGGCGGCTGGTCGCCCAAGGTGCTATTTCGGCGCCAGCGGAGTTTCGTGCGCATATCGCCGAGGTCAGAAGACTGCGGCAGGCCTGAGCCAAGCACCCGAGCCCGGAACAAGGCGCGCATGCGCCTCCGGGCAGCGGCTGACCTCCCGCAGCCGCTATGGTGACGTTGGTTCGACGAATGAAGTGGCGAGATTCTCAGTCATAAATCGATGACCTAAGTCGTTGCGAGCGGCAGCCCGCGGTCATCCACTGCCCTCGGTTCCACGTGCCGCCAGCACCCACGTCCCTGCTCCGACCCCAGCTTGCCTACCCTGCGTCAGTCCGGCCCCGCCTGTCGCTGCGCAAGTTGGCGTAGAGCACGTGGTTTCGCCAACGCCCGTTGATCTGCAGATAGCTTTGTGCGACGCCCTCATACTTGAATCCTGCCCCCTCCAGCACCCCACGCGAGGCGGTGTTTTCCGGCAGGCAGGCGGCCTCGACACGGGACAAATCCAGATCGGTGAACGCGTAATGCGCCACGGCGCGGATCGCCTCGCCCATGTAGCCATTCCGGGCATGCCGCGCACCGATCCAGTAGCCAAGCGTTCCCGCCTGCGACGGCCCGCGCCGGATGTTGTCAAGCGTAATCGCGCCCAAAAGCGTGGCATCGTCCTTTAGCGTCAGGAACAGCGGCAATGCCGACCCCTGCCCGATGGCGCGGGCGGCCCAGTAGACACGGTTGGTAAAGCTTTTCCGGCTCAGGTGATCGCTGGACCAGGACGGCTCCCACGGCACCAGAAAATCGACGCTGTCGTGGCGCAGCGCCGCCCATTGGCGAAAGTCGCCATGCTGCGGCAGGCGCAGGATCATCCGCTCGGTTGTGATCTGGACCTTGCGCCGGGCGCGCAGCATCACGCGGCAAGCCGCGCGGCAAGTTGCGCAAGTCCCGGCGCAAGGTCCAGATCACAACCGAGCGGATGATCCTGCGCCTGCCGCAGCATGGC
>JBBKVJ010000261.1:0-4221 GCA_037968375.1 Paracoccaceae bacterium
AAAGACCCGGGCTGTCGGTTCGGTCAATAGCGCAGGTTAAACTGGCCGGCACTTTCGGCCCGGCTGTCCAGCCCGTCGTCCTCGAAAATCGACAGCACCGCCAGAAGCTGCCAGCCATCGGCGGCGATCCGGAGCGCGACCTCGGCTTCGGCATCGCGGTCGTTGCAGGCCGCTTCGGGCAGTTCGATGACCCCATAATGCAGTTGCAACGGTGCATCGCGCTTGGCCTTGTAATCAGCATAGCAGGCCGCCGAGGCGGGGGCTGCAAGGCCTGCGGCGGCTATCAGGGCGATGAGGAATGCGCTAATTTTCATACCCGCGAACATGCGCTGGCGGGCCACGATATTCAATAACCTTGGCGGTCGCGGCGGGCGGTTATCCGATAGCCTCGGCGCGTTATTGCCTGACAGCCCACCCCGGCCCAGCTTGGTTGCACAGAAGGCCCACACCGACCGAACCGCCAGACCAACCTGCTTCGGGCCGCCACCAAAGGGAGGACTACCGCCATGATCCGCAAAACACTCTTTGCCAGCGCCCTTGCCGGGGTAATGGCCCTGACCTCGGTCGCCGCCACGCCCGCCATCGCGGCGCCGGACACCGAGGACTACATCAAAACCATTCTGGGCGCCGTCATTCTGGGCGCCATCGCGAAAGCCGCGAAGGACCAGCGCAGCGACCGCGAGGTTACCCGCGGCTCGAACCGCCCCGACGACTGGCGCTACGATCGCGACAACCGCGGCCATCGCGGCAACCGGCTGCAAGCGTTGCCTGCCCGCTGCGAAACCACGATCCGCACCCGCAGCGGCCGCAGCGAGGTTTTCGGCAGCCGCTGTCTGCGCAACGAGGGCGTTCGCGTCGAGCGCCTGCCGAGCCGCTGCGAGTTCGATGTTCGCGGCCAACGGCACGAGCGCACGGTGTTCGGCAAGCGTTGCCTGGAGCGCGAAGGCTACAGAGTTGAGGCAAGACGGCGCCACTAGGCGCTGTCTTCGGCAGTGGCGCGGGTCACCCCCGCAATCCGGCTCGCGCCATACTTGGCGGGAGGGCTTGTCCCTCCCGTTTTTTTTTTGCTTGCAGGGCGGCGGTGGCTGGGGTTTGCCTCGGTGCCATGCGAACTTGCCCTGATTATTCTCATGAGGCAGCGGCGATGGCCGATGGCCATGCCCGCATCTCGGGCGTCGACGAGGCCGGGCGCGGGCCCCTGGCAGGCCCGGTCGTGGCGGCTGCGGTGCGGCTGCACCCCAAGGTCTGGCCCCAAGGTCTGAACGATTCCAAGCAACTGGGGGCGACGGCGCGGGCGCGCTTGTTCACCCTTATCATGGATCAGGCCGAGGTCGGGATCGGTATCGCCAGCGTTGCCGAAATCGACACGCTGAACATCCTGCGCGCCAGCCATCTGGCGATGTGCCGGGCGCTGGCGGAATTGCCCGGTCCGACCGACCTTGCGCTGATTGACGGAAACATGCTGCCACGCGATCTGCCCTGCACGGGACGCGCCATCGTCAAGGGTGACGCGCTGTGTCTGTCGATTGCGGCGGCTTCGATCATCGCCAAGGTGACCCGCGACCGGATCATGGTGGATTTGGCGCAACACTATCCGGGCTATGGCTGGGAGAGGAACATGGGCTACCCCGCCAAAGCCCATCGTGACGCGCTGCAAATCCTTGGTGTGACCCCTCACCATAGGCGTTCGTTCCGACCTGTGCACAACATCTTGTATCAAGAATAAACTGTAAGTCGTTGATTCAATAAAGAATTTGACGGCGAATCACCTTTGACTCATGGTGGGCCTCAACACCAAAGCGCTGGATACAAAGCGCGGGGAAGAGGCAGTGATGACGAAAATCAAGGATGGGGGCGCTGTCGCGCTGCCCCTTAACACGATCCTCGGCGGCGATTGCATCGCGGCGATGGAGGCTTTGCCCGAGGCGTCGGTCGATCTGATCTTCGCCGATCCGCCCTATAATCTGCAGCTGAAGGGCGATCTGCACCGGCCCGACAATTCCATTGTCGATGCGGTGGATGACGCCTGGGACCAGTTCGCCAGCTTTGGCGCCTATGACCGGTTCACCAAGGCCTGGCTGGCGGCCGCACGGCGGTTGTTGAAACCGCATGGCGCGATCTGGGTGATCGGGTCCTATCACAACATCTTTCGCGTTGGCGCCGCGTTGCAGGATCAGGGCTACTGGATCCTGAACGATGTGGTCTGGCGCAAGTCGAACCCGATGCCGAATTTTCGCGGCAAACGGTTCACCAACGCCCATGAAACGCTGATCTGGGCGTCGAAATCTGAGGGTGCCAAATACACCTTCAATTACGAGGCGCTGAAGGCGCTGAACGAGGGCATTCAGATGCGCTCGGACTGGGTGATCCCGCTCTGCACCGGGCACGAGCGGCTGAAGGATGCCAAGGGCGACAAGGCGCATCCGACGCAAAAGCCCGAGGCGTTGCTGCACCGGGTGCTGGTGGCGACGACGCAGCCCGGCGATGTGGTGCTGGACCCGTTCTTTGGCACCGGCACGACAGGTGCCGTGGCCAAGATGCTGGGCCGCAACTGGATCGGCATCGAGCGGGACGCAGGGTACCGCGCGGTGGCGGAACAGCGGCTGGCCAGCGTGCGACGGCTGGATCGCGATGCGCTGGAGATTTCCACCTCGAAACGCTCGGAACCCCGAGTCGCCTTTGGCGTGCTGGTCGAGCGCGGGTTGCTGCGCCCCGGCGAGATGCTGGTTTCGGCGCGCGGCAAGGCGGCCAAGGTGCGGGCCGACGGGACACTGGTTGGCGCCGATATCACCGGGTCGATCCATCAGGTTGGCGCTGCCTATGAACGCGCGCCGTCATGCAACGGCTGGACCTACTGGCATTTCAAGCGCGAAGGGCAGCTGATCCCGATCGACGTGTTGCGTCAGCAGGTGCGGGCCGAGATGGGCGACAGCCTGTGAGATGAAGTTTACCGCCGATGCTTGCGGCCCTTGGGCCGACGGCATCCGACTTGGCCCTGCCTTCACCCCCGAAGGCAGGGCCTTTTTTTTCCAGATGAACGCGTTTCGGGCGGAAGTGCAGCTTGCCGCCAGGGCAGGTACAAAATTCTGCCGGTTCGGAAAATTCGGCCTTGCCCTGGCTTTCTCGTACTCCATATAACATCCAAGTGGATGGAGAAAGAGCCAATGCCAAAGCTTGTCAAAGCTGTTGATACCGAAAAGATCACCCTGAACCTGGGCTATGTCGATCTTGGCCGGATCGACCTTTTGGTCAGCGAAGGCTTCTATACCAACCGCACCGATTTCATCCGCGCCGCGATCCGAACGCAGCTGACCAGCCATGCCGCCGACGTTGGCACGCTGATCGAGCGGCGCACGCTGGACATCGGGCTGCGCGACTTTTCGCGCGCCGATCTGGATGCCGTTAAGGCAGCGGGGGAACTGTTGCACATCAAAGTCGTTGGGCTGGCTCGGCTGGCGCACGACATCACCCCCGATCTGGCACGTGCCACAATCGGGTCAATCACTGTCCTTGGCGCGCTGCAGGCGTCGCCCGAGGTGAAGACGGCATTGCAGGACCGGATCAGCTAAGCCCGGCCGAAAATGCTGAAAATCAGAAACTGAAAGGCAGACAAGATGACCGATGAATTCGCGACGGCCATGCGCCGGTCGCTGGCCCAGACACGCGCCGGCAACCCCTTCGAGGCGACCCGGCTGATCCAGGAAGCGCTGAGTGGCAAAACGGCTGACACCACTTCCCGGGATGCCCCACGGGCGCAGAAGCGGCTGGCGTCGGATGACCATATCGAGGATGCCGAAGTGGTGGACACCAAGGCACCACGCCGCAGCGCCCGCCGCCCCTTGGGCGAGGTGATCGCCGGTCTGACCAGGCGTCCGGGCGGCCTGCCACGGCGCGCCCGGGGTGTCGTGACGGAACCGCCGCTGGCCGATGGCGCGCGGTTCGAGCGGCGCAAATACAAGGGTCCGCAGGGGGCGCGCGACTATCGGCTGTATGTGCCGAGCAAGGCTGGGGTCTCGGCTGCGACCAAGGTGCGCGGCGTCATCGTGATGCTGCATGGCTGCACCCAGACGCCCGAAGACTTCGCGGTCGGAACGGCGATGAACAGCGCCGCCGATCAGCATGGATTTGTCGTGGTCTACCCTGAACAGACCCGAGTGCAGAACGCGCAGCTGTGCTGGAACTGGTTTCAGCCCGGCGATCAGCGGGCGGGCGCGGGGGAAC
>JBBKVJ010000262.1:0-7538 GCA_037968375.1 Paracoccaceae bacterium
GGGCCGCAGCGCCGGTGTAGTCACTGACTTGTCCTGCGGTCATGAAGAAGCGGATCGGGCGACCATCGACATCGGTGACGGCATGCAGTTTCGTGTTCATACCTCCCTTGGTTCGGCCAATCAGGCGACCGCGCCCCCTTTTTCACCCCAAGGCTCGAAGCCGAGCGGTGCGCTTTCAGATAAGTCGCATCGATCATCACCGTCTTTGGAACAGCGGCCTCGGAGGCCAACCCTGTCATCATCCGGGCGAAGACCCCATGTCTCCCCACCGCTTCCAACGGTTGTACAGGGTCTTGCTTGGGCCATACTCCCTGGGCGCATCGCACCAGCGCAAACCATTGCGATTGATGAATATAATACCGCTCAAAACACGCCTGTCTTCTACTCGTGGCTTGCCATGGCTCTTGGGAAAGAACGGCAGAAGCCGCGCCATTTGTTCGTCCGTCAGCCAGAAAAGATTGCTCATCATGCCTCCAAAGTTTGGGAGGCTGAATCACGCAGCCACAGCCGCTTCAAGCCCGTCAATGGGTCTGGAGCCTAGCTTGGAAGCCCGGGTATCTGGTGGGTCGGGTGGAACAAATTGGAAGCAGTAATGCCCTCAGGATCGCCGCCACACTGGCGCAACCAAGGGCAGCGGATGACCGCTGTCTGCCGCAATTACGCCTGAGGTCGCCGCTTTATGGCCAAGCCCCGCCCGCCTTCAATCGTCGCATCAACGTCACCGTAGCGGCTGCCCCGGGGGCGGTCAGCCGCTGCCCGGCTGCGCATACGCGCCTTCGTTCCGGGCGGGCGCTTGAACTGCAAACACGCGGGTATCGCGCGACCCCGCCCCAATCCGCACCGCCCTACGCCCGCGCAGCCATCACCTCGACCTCGACCAGAAACTCCGCCCGGGTGAACCCCGACACGATCACCAGCGTCGACGCGGGCAATCGCGCCACGCCTTCCAGCCAGTGGTCCCGCGCCGCCATATATCCTGCCATATGCGCCCGGTCGGTGACCCAGGCGTTGATCCGGATCACATCCGCAGGCGCCATCCCGGCCTCGGCCAGAACCGCCGCGCAATTGGCAAAACACAACGCCGCCTGCGCCGCCGCGTCGGGCGGCACGCGTTCGTCGACCGCAATCCCCAACTGGCCCGAGGTTACCACCAACCGCGCCCCGGCAGGTACCTCGACCCCGTGCGCATAGCGGGCGAACGGCGGGCGGATCGTCGGCGGATCAAGGGCGCGCATGGTCGGGTCCTCCTCGACAGCCCAGGCCACCCCGACCGGCGCCGCTGCGAAAGTCCCGCAAGATACCGCACAAGAAACGTGCAATCGACACCCGGATATGATGCGATGCCGCCCGAAAGAGTCGCGCCGCAATGAAATGAAGTCGGACGGCTCTCGTGTTATTCTGCACCGCCGCCCTAGGTTCGGCACAATGGATTAATCAGGGGGTAACCATGATCCTTCACCGCTCATTCGTCTTCACCGCGCTCGCGCTGGCCGCAACCGCAGCGCAGGCGCAGGAAACCGCCACATTCGGCACCAACTGGGTCGCCCAGGCTGAACACGGCGGCTATTATCAGGCCGTGGCCGACGGCACCTATGCCGCCTGCGGGCTTGACGTCGAAATTGCCCCCGGTGGCCCGCAAGCCAACAACCGCGCGCTGCTGATGGCCGGCAAGATCGACTTCTACATGGGCGGCAACCTGTTGCAGGCGTTCTCGGCGGTCGAACAGGGCATCCCCTCGGTCGTCGTCGCCGCCGATTTCCAGAAGGAACCGCAGGTCATCCTGACCCATCCGGGTGCTGCCGAGACGTTCGAAGAGGTCGCGAACCTCGATGAGATGATCATCGGCGACGAGGGCTTTCAGACCTTCTACCAGTGGATGATCACCGACTACGGCTTCGCGCCCGAGAAACGCCAGCCCTACACCTTCAACCCCGCCCCGTTCCTGGCCAACCCGCGCTCGGCCCAGCAGGGCTATATCACCTCCGAGCCCTTCGCCATCGAGAAAGAGGCGGGGATCAAGCCCGACGTCTGGCTTCTGGCCGATTACGGCTTTTCCACCTACTCGACCACGATCGAGACCATGCAGGCCACCATCGACACCCGCCCGGAAGCGGTGAAATGCTTTGTCGAAGGCTCGGGTATTGGTTGGGCCAACTTCCTTTATGGCGACAACGCCGCCGCCGTGGCCGCGATCAAGGCGGCCAACCCCGACATGACCGACGAACAGATCGCCTTTTCCATCGAGGCGCTCAAGGATTACGGCATCGTCGACAGCGGCGACGCGCTGACGATGGGCATCGGGGCGATGACCGACGCGCAGGTGAAAGGCTTCTATGACAAGATGGTTGCGTCCGGCGTCGTGGCCGAAGGCATCGACATCACCAAGGCCTACACATTGAAGTTCTCGAATTCCGGCGCCTCGCTTGAGGTGAAGAAGAAACTTCTGGGCCTGTGACCGGACCCCGATGATGCCCGACGGCTCCCCCCCCTCTTCCGCTTCGGCGGAAGAGGTCGCACGCCAGACCCGCCCGCCGCTCCTCTCGATGGAGGGCGTGGCCAAGGTCTTTGGCCGCGACGTGGTGGCGCTCAAGGGCCTTAGCCTCGACGTCCGGCAAGGCGATTTCCTGTCGCTCCTCGGCCCCTCGGGCTGCGGCAAATCCACCGCCCTGCGTCTGATCGCGGGGCTGATCCACCCGACCCAGGGCCGCATCCGCTGGGCCGACCCGAAAGCTGCCGAAAACCTCGGCGTGGTCTTTCAGGAACCCACGCTGATGCCCTGGGCCACGGTCGCCGACAACGTCTGGCTGCCGTTCCGCCTGCAAGGCCGCAGCCGCCGTGACTGCGCCGACGACATCGCGCAAGCCCTCGATATGGTCGGCCTCACCGGATTCGCGGCCGCCTATCCGCGCGAGCTTTCCGGCGGCATGAAAATGCGCGTCTCCATCGCCCGCGCGCTGGTCACCCACCCGCGCCTGATCTTGATGGACGAACCCTTCGCCGCCCTCGACGAGATCACCCGTTTCAAGCTGAACAACGACCTTCTGGAGATGCGCGCCCGGATCGACGGCACCATCATCTTCGTCACCCATTCGGTCTTTGAGAGCGTCTTCCTGTCCGACCGTATCGCCGTCATGGCCGCCCGCCCGGGCCGCATCCACGCCGAACTGCAGGTCGCCGAACCCTACCCAAGGCGTGAGGATTTCCGCACCTCGCCCGAATACGCCGCCTACACCCGCGCCGCCTCGCACGCCCTGGCGCAAGCGATGGAGGGCGGCCCCCATGACCTCTGACGCGATCCTCGATGCCGAAGAGGCCCAGCGCCTGCGCGCGCGCCGCCTCGCCCGCACCGGGCGCTGGCTGTTCCCCGCCATCATCTTCGCGCTCTTCATCACCGGCTGGCAATGGATCGTCACTGCGGGCGAGATCCCGCATTACATCCTGCCCGGCCCGTTCCTTGTTGCCAAAACCCTGGTCCAGGATTTCGGCACGCTCGCAGGCTCGTGGCTGGTCACCCTCGCCATCACCTTCATGGCCCTCGCGCTGGCGGTGATCTTCGGCGGCGGCCTCGCCATCCTCTTCACCCAGTCGAAGTGGATCGAGATGTCGTTCTTTCCCTATGCCGTGGTGCTGCAGGTCACCCCGGTCATCGCCATCGCACCGCTAATCTTCATCTATGTGGATTCAAAGATAGCGGGCCTGCTGATCTGCGCCTGGCTTGTTGCCTTCTTCCCGGTCCTGTCGAACACCACGCTCGGCCTCAACTCGGCCGACCACAACCTGCGCGACCTGATGTCGATCTACCGCGCCACCCGTTGGCAGCGGCTGCGCTATCTGCAACTGCCCTCGGCGCTGCCCTATTTCCTCGGCGGCCTGCGCATCGCCGGTGGCCTGTCGCTGATCGGCGCCGTGGTGGCCGAGTTCGTCGCAGGCTCGGGCGGCATCGGCTCGGGCCTCGCCTACCGGATACTCGAATCCTCCTACCGCCTTAACATCCCCCGCCTCTTCGCTTCCCTCGTCCTGATCATCGTCACCGGCGTTGCGATCTACCTCGCCCTCTCGCTGCTCACCCATCTTCTTTTGCGGAAATGGCACGAAAGTGCCGTCGGGCGGGAGGGTTGATGGATTTCCGCACGCTTCCCACCGGCCCTGTCACGCTGCAAAACGTCACCATCCCCGCCTGCCTCCTCGGCCTTCCCGGCGATCTGATCCGTACTGAAATATCCCTCGCCGAAAGCCGTATCGCAGGCCCGCAACCGCTGGCCATCGACATGGGTGGGGCGATGGTCCTGCCCGCCTTCGTCGACATGCACACCCATCTCGACAAGGGCCATATCGCGCCGCGCGCCGCCAATCCCCGTGGCTCATTCCAAGGCGCAATCGCCGCCGTCACCGCCGACCGCGCTGCCACCTGGAGCGCCCAGGACGTCCGCGCCCGAATGGAATTCGGTCTCCGCTCGGCCTATGCCCACGGCACACGGGCGATCCGCACGCATCTGGACTCCATCACCCCACAGGACGCGATCTCGTGGCCGGTCTTCGGCGAGCTGCGCGCCGAATGGGCAGGCCGCATCACCTTGCAGGCGGCCTGCCTGATCGGGTGCGAGACCTTCTCCGAGAACGGACGCTTTCTTTTGACCGCCAACCGCGTCGCCCAGATCGGTGGCGTGCTTGGCATGGTCACCTACCCGGTGCCCGACCTCGAAGACCGCCTGACCGCCTTTCTGCGCATGGCGACCGAGCGCAACCTGCCCGTCGATTTCCACGTCGACGAAACGCTCGACCCCTACTCCGAAACCCTCCGCCTGATTGCAAAAACCGTGATCGACACCGGCTTCGAACACCCCGTCATCGTCGGCCATTGCTGCTCGCTCTCGACGCAAGACGAGGCACGGGCCCTGTCCACCCTCGACCTCGTGGCGCAGGCGGGCCTGCACGTCGTCAGCCTGCCGATGTGCAACCTCTACCTACAGGACCGTCACCCGAACCGCACCCCGCGGCATCGCGGCATCACGCTGGTGCACGAGATGAAGGGGCGCGGCGTGCCCGTCAGCTTTGCCTCCGACAACACCCGCGATCCGTTCTATGCCTACGGCGATCTGGACATGATCGAGGTTCTGCGTCAGGCCACCCACATCGGCCATCTCGACCATTCCGGCGATGACTGGATCAAAAGCGTGCTGACCACGCCCGCGCAGGCCTGCGGCTTCGCGTCCCCCTCGCTGGCACCCGACGCCCCCGCCGATCTGGTGATCTGCAAGGCCCGCACATGGACCGAGTTGTTCGCCCGCCCGCAATCCGACCGCATCGTGCTGCGCGGCGGCCGGCAGATCGACCGCACCCTGCCCGACTATGCCGAGCTTGACCCGTTGATGGGACACGCCCGATGAACATCGCCGCCGCCCTTGCCGCGCTGTCGCATCTTGAGATCGACGACAACCCGGTTTCGGTGAAGGCCAAAAGCCGCGATTTCTTCTGGTACTCGCCGGTGCTGAAGGACCGGCTTGACCATGTGACGGCAGATTTCGTGGTTGCGCCGAAATCCGAAGCCGAGGTTATCGAGGTTCTGCGCGCCTGCCACGCCCACGACGTGCCGGTCACCACGCGGGGCGCGGGCACCGGCAATTACGGCCAGGCGATGCCGCTGGCGGGCGGCTGCGTGCTGCACCTGAAACACATGAATGCCGTCAAGCACATCCACCCCGGCCGCGTCATTGCCGAACCCGGATGCCTGCTGAAAGATCTCGACGCCGCCACAAAGGCCCATTCCGGTCAGGAACTCCGCATGTTCTCGTCAACCTGGGCAACCGCCACCATCGGTGGCTTCATCGCGGGCGGTTCGGGCGGCGTCGGCTCCTGCACCTGGGGCGTGTTGCGCGATCTTGGCAATATCCTGCGTCTGCGTGTCGTGACGATGGAGGCCGAACCGCGTGTTCTGGAATTTCGCGGCGAAGACCTCGCCCGCGTCAGCCACGCCTATGGCACCAACGGCATCATCACCGAGGTCGAGATGCCGCTCGCCCCGGCCTACGATTGGGTCGAGATATTCGTAGCATTCGAGGCGGAGTTCGCCGAGGCCGCCCGGTTCGCCCATGATCTTGGCAACGAAGACGGCATCCTGAAGAAACTGGTGACGGTCTTCGAGGCGCCAACGGCCCACGCCTATTTCCAGCGCGTCGCCCCGCATGTGGCGGCGTCAACCCACCTCGCCGCGTGCATGATCGCGCCGCAGGCGATGGACGGTTTTGCGGCCTTCCTCGCCCGCCACCCCGACGCCCGCCTGATCTACCGCTCCGACAAGGCGGCATGGCCCAAGCACCCCGGCCCGGTCTTCGAATACGGCTGGAACCACACCACTCTGCGCGCCCTCAAGGTCGATCCCGCCATCACCTACCTGCAAATCCGTTTCGCAGGCGACGACTGCCTGGCCAAGATCGAAGCGATGCGCGCCAGTTTCTCGCCCGAAGTGCTGCACCATCTCGAAGTGATGCGCGAAGTGGGCCGCACCATGTTCGCGGGCCTCTCCTTGGTGAAATTCACCACCGAGGCCCGGCTGGATGAGATCGTCGCCGCGCACGAGGCCGCCGGCTGCATGGTCTTCAACCCGCACCGTTACACGCTGGAAGAAGGCGGCCGCCAGACCGTCGACGCCCGCCAACTGGCCTTCAAGCGCAAGGCCGACCCAAAGGGCCTTTTGAACCCCGGCAAGATGATCGCCTGGGATGATCCTTCCTGGCCCTACGCCACCATGTACGCCTACCCCAAACTGCAGAGCCGCCGATGACCCGCGTCCTCGTCCTTTACTGTCACCCCCGCGAAGACAGCTTCACCGCCGCCGTCCGCGACACCGTGCTGGCCAAGCTCAAGACCGCAGGCGCCCAGACCCGCCTCACCGATCTCTACGCGCGAAACTTCAATCCGATCCTCGACGGGGTCGAGCATCAGGGCTATCTGGTCTGCCCCGAAAACCGCGCCGGGGTGGCCAGTGATTGCGCCGACCTTGCCTGGGCCGACACGCTGATCTTCGTCTACCCGACCTGGTGGTACGGCCTGCCCGCCATCCTCAAGGGCTGGCTCGACCGGGTACTCCTCCCCGATGTCGCCTTCCTGATGCCCGACGCCACCCACCGCACAATCCGCCCCGGCCTGACCCACAGCACCGGCTTGGGCGTCTTCACCACCTGCGGCGCGTCGTGGTGGCTGACCACGCTGGTCGGCGCCCCCGGCAAACGCACCCTCATCCGCGGCATAGGCTTCCTCTGCGCGCCCCGCAAACGCACCGCCTTCGCCGCCCACTACCGGATGGACGCCTCCACGCCCCAGTCCCGCGCCCGACACCTCGCCAAAATCTCCCGCCAGATGGAAAGGCTGCTGAAATGACCGCCCGCGACTGGACCCACCTGCGCGCCCCCGACTTCGCCACCCTGCCCGCACACACCATCGCCATCCTGCCCACCGCCGCGGTCGAACAGCACGGGCCGCACCTGCCCACCGGCACCGACACGATCATCGCCGAAGGCATGCTGGCCGAACTGCGCCGC
>JBBKVJ010000263.1:0-3309 GCA_037968375.1 Paracoccaceae bacterium
GGCGGGGTCAAGGCCGGGATGGCTATGGACGTTTCCAATGGCAACAAAGGGTGGCGGCTGACCGCGTGCTGCCGCGTGCGACGATGATGTTCGCCGCTTTATGGCCGAGCATCCCCGAACATTTTTCGTCGCGCTTGGGGTGACGTAGCGGCTGACCATAGGGGCGGTCAGCCGCTGCCCGGCGGCGTGTGCCACGCCTTGATTTCGGGCGGGGCCTTACGGACGCGCGTCACGGGCGTGACATCACGGGAAGCCTCGGCTAGAACGCCCGCGAAACCACGCCTCAGCAAGAACCGGACCATCCCATGACCACGCTCGTCTTCGGCCACAAATCCCCCGACACCGATTCCACCGGCTCGCCTCTGATCTGGGCCTGGTACCTGACCCACATGAAAGCCACCCCCGCCGAGGCGCGGCTGCTGGGCGAGCCGAATACCGAAGCGGCGTTCGTCTTGCAAAAATGGGGCGCCGAGAAGCCCGCGATCATCGCCGATGTGAAGACAGAGGATATCGTCGTCGTCGTCGATACCAACAATGCCGCCGAATTGCCGCCCTCGATCAACGAGGCCAGGGTGGTGGCGATCATCGACCATCACCTGCTGCAGGGCGGGCTGAAGACGCTGATCCCGATCGATGTCACGATCCGGCCCCTGGCCTGCACCGCCACCGTGATGCACGACCTGATGGGCGATGATGCGGGCCAGATGCCGGACCAGATCAAGGGGCTGATGCTGTCGTGCATCCTGTCCGACACGCTGGAATTCCGCTCGCCCACCACGACCGATACCGACCGCGATCTGGCGGTGCGGCTGGCCGCCGATCTGGGCATCGACATTCCGACCTATGCCGCCGAGATGTTCGCGGCGAAGTCCGATGTGTCGGCGTTTTCGGAGGCCGAGTTGCTGCGGATGGACAGCAAGGAATACGAGGTCGGCGGCAAGGGCCTGCGGGTGTCGGTGCTGGAAACCACCTCGCCCGGTGCGGTGCTGGCCCGCAAGGACGCGCTGATGGCCGCGATGCCAGGGGTGGCGACCGAAGACGGCGCCGATCAGGTGCTGCTGTTCGTCGTCGATATCCTGAACGAAGAGGCGACGCTGCTGGTGCCGAACGAACTGGTAAAGACGATTGCCGAGCGGAGCTTTGGCGTTGTGGTCAGCGGCGATACGGTGGTCCTGCCGGGGGTGATGAGCCGGAAAAAGCAGATCATCCCGAACCTGAAGATGTGAGGGCGCGTTGATGCCCAAGGTGCCCTCGGGCGCAATCGCCACGGAGGCCCCATGACCAAGATCATCCAGTCCCTGGCCGAGATCGCGCCGCGCTATGATGCGGTGTTCTGCGACCTCTGGGGTTGTCTGCACAACGGCCAGACGCCCTATCCGGCGGCGGTGGAAGCCCTGCGGGCGTTCCGCGGTGCCGGCGGCATCGTGGTGCTGGTCACCAACTCGCCCAGGCCGCGCGCCGGGGTCGAGGCACAGATCACGGGCATGGGCGTGCCGCGCGATTGCTGGGATACGATCGCGACTTCGGGCGACGGGGCGCGGGTGGCGATGTTTCAAGGCGCGGTGGGGTCTCGGATCTATGTCATCGGCGAGGCGCAGGATCACGGGTTTTTCGAACCGATCCGGCTGATCGACAATCCGGTGCCGATCAAGAAGGTGCCGCTGGCCGAGGCCGAGGGCATTGTCTGCACCGGGCCGCGCGATCCGATGGTGGACCCGGCAAGCTATCGGCCCGAACTGCTGCTGGCCAAGACCAAAGGGCTGACGATGCTGTGCGCCAATCCCGATATCGTCGTCGACCGGGGCGAGACGCGGGTATGGTGTGCCGGGGCGCTGGCGGCGCTGTATGAAGAGATGGGCGGCAAGGCGCTGTATTTCGGCAAACCGCATCCGCCGATCTACGATCTGGCGCGGCGGCGGCTGGCGGCGATCCGGGTGGTGGATGATGCGCGCATTCTGTGCATCGGGGATGGCATCCTGACCGATGTAAGGGGTGGCGTGGCCGAGGGGCTGGACACGCTGTTCGTCACCGGCGGGCTGGCGGCAGAGGCATTGAGCGACGATCCCGAGGCACCGGACGCGGCGCGGGTGGAGGCGTTTCTGGCGGTGGAGCAGCTTTCCGTGACAGCGGCGATCGGGCGGCTGCGGTAGCCCCCTACCTCGACGCAACAGAGCGCAGCGGCTGACTGCGGGCTGCCGCTGCAACTACTGAGGTCGCCGCTTGATGGCTAAGCATCTCCCGACTTCAATCGTCACACCAACGGCACCGTAGCGGCTGACCGGTGCGGCTGTCAGCCGCTGCCCGGGCCGCTGAAGCGGCTTACTCCGGGCGGGTGAATCATTCGGGCGGCGATATATCTGTTACCCGGACTGACATGAGTCTATTGAGCAACTTTATTTCATTACCTCTTTCACGTACGCACTTTAATTGCGCGTCGATCTTGCGCCCACCTTCCGGATCGGCTACGCTGCGCTGCAGAAACCGGAGCCGATGCCATGCTGGATACCCGACCCGCCATGACCCATAACCTGCCACGCGGGTCGATCTGTATCGAGGATATCGAGATCGGCATGACCCGGCATTTGTCGAAAGAGATCACCGACCGCGACATCGAGCTGTTCGCCGAGGTCTCGACCGACCATAACCCGGTGCATCTGGACGAGGCTTATGCCCGCGACACGATCTTTGCAGGCCGGATTGCACACGGGATGCTGACGGCGGGGCTGATCTCGGCCGTCATCGGCGAGCAGCTGCCGGGGCATGGCACGGTTTATCTGGGGCAATCGCTGAAATTCCTCGCACCGGTCAGGCCGGGCGATGTGGTCCGCGCCGAGGTCAAGGTGATCGAGATCGACCACTCCCGGCGCCGTGTCACCCTTGAAACCCACTGTGCCGTGGGTGATACGGTTGTCCTGAAGGGCGAGGCGCTGGTCTTGGCGCCAAGCCGGAAATTCGACTGATCGCCAGGCGGGCAGCTCCGCCGCCGCCGGGGGATGATGCGCAGACACCGAAGCTGGGAAGGGCTAGACGCCGGTGCCCGCAGCGCCTCGGTGGCACTGGGCAATTTCGACGGCGTGCATCTGGGGCATCGGGCGGTGATCGACCTTGCCCGGGCCGAAGGAACGCGGCTGGGCAAACCCCTGGGCCTGATCACTTTCGAGCCGCATCCGCGCCAGTTCTTCGCGCCCGAAGCCCCGCCGTTCCGGTTGATGAACGCCGAGACGCGGGCCAACCGGCTGGCCAAGCTGGGGGTGGCCGAACTGTACGAAATGCCGTTCGATGCGCGGCTTGCGGCGATGACGCCAGAGG
>JBBKVJ010000264.1:0-6911 GCA_037968375.1 Paracoccaceae bacterium
GCACCACCGACGAAGTCGCGGCGGTTCTGAGAATTTGCCACGACGAGGGTGTGCCGGTGGTGCCGCGCGGCTCGGGCACCTCGCTGGCGGGCGGCGCCCTGCCCACGGCAGACAGCGTGATCCTGGGCGTGGCGCGGATGAACGCGGTGCTCGAGACCGATTACGACAACCGTTTCATCCGGGTCCAGTCGGGCCGCACCAACCTTTCCGTCACCGGCGCTGTCGAGGCTGATGGCTTCTTCTACGCGCCCGACCCGTCGTCACAGCTTGCCTGCGCCATTGCGGGCAATATCGGGATGAACTCGGGCGGCGCGCATTGCCTGAAATACGGGGTCACGACGAACAACCTTCTGGGCGTCACGATGGTCTTGATGGACGGCACCGTAGTCGAGGTCGGCGGCGCGCATCTGGATGCCGGGGGGCTGGACCTGCTGGGTGTCATCTGCGGCTCGGAGGGGCAGTTGGGCGTGGTGACCGAGGCGACGCTTCGCATTCTGCCCAAACCTGAAGGCGCACGGCCGGTCCTGATCGCGTTCGATTCGAGCGAGGTCGCGGGCGCCTGCGTTTCCGACATCATCAAGGCCGGCGTCCTGCCGGTGGCGATCGAGTTCATGGACCGGATGCTGATCGGCGTCTGCGAAGAATATTCCGGCGCCGGATATCCCGATTGCGAAGCGCTGCTGATCGTCGAGGTCGAAGGCAGTGCGGCCGAGATCGACGAACAGCTGGGCCTGATCAAGGAGATCGCAGCAAAACATCAACCGGTGGAACTGCGCGAGGCGCAATCCGCCGACGAGGCCGCGCGCATCTGGGCCGGGCGCAAGGCCGCGTTCAGCGCCATCGGCAAGGTCTCGGACTACATGTGCCTCGACGGCACCATCCCGGTGTCATCCTTGCCCCTGGTGCTGCGCCGGATTGGCGAAATGTCGGCGGAATACGGTCTGGGCGTCGGCAATGTGTTCCACGCGGGCGACGGCAACATGCACCCCCTGATCCTCTATGATGCCAACAAACCCGGCGATCTGGAGAAATGCGAGGCGTTTGGAGCCCAGGTGTTGAAACTGTGCGTCGAGGTCGGCGGCTGTCTGACCGGCGAACACGGCGTGGGCATCGAAAAGCGCGACCTTATGACCACGCAATTCGCGCCCGAAGATCTGGAGGCGCAGTTGCGGGTCAAGGATGTCTTCGACCCGGCCTGGCTGTTGAACCCGGCAAAGGTTTTCCCTTTGGCGGTGACCGAAGCACGACGGCAGGCCAATGCGGCGTAGATTTTTTGCCTCCGGCGGACATATTTTTCCCAAAATGAAAGCCATAGAGGTGTGGGCGGCATGATTGAGCCGATAGATGAAACAGATCTGGCCGAAGCGGTGGCCACGTCCAGGGGACCGCTGCGCATCCGGGGCGGCGGCACCCGCGCTATCGGTTGCCCGATTGCGGGCGAAGTGCTGTCGGTGGCCGGGCTTTCGGGGATCGAGCTGTATGAGCCGGGCGCGCTGACCATTGTTGCCAGGGCGGGGACGCCGCTGGCCGAGATCGAGGCGGCCCTGGCCGCCGAACAGCAGCGCCTGCCGTTCGAGCCGATGGACCATCGTGGGTTGCTGGGCACCGAAGGCGTGCCGACCATCGGCGGTGTGGTGGCGGCGAATGTCTCGGGGCCGCGGCGGATTCAGGCGGGTGCCTGCCGCGACAGCCTGATCGGGGTGCGGTTTGTCGATGGCGCGGGAACTGTCATCAAGAACGGCGGTCGGGTGATGAAGAACGTCACCGGCTACGATCTGGTCAAGCTGATGGCGGGCAGTTGGGGCACGCTTGGGGTTCTGAGCGAAGTGTCGTTCAAGGTGCTGCCGGCCACGGCGACAAGCGCGGTCGTGATGCTTGACGGTCTCAGTGACGCCGACGGGGTCGCGGCGCTGTCACTGGCGCTGGGCTCGCCCTACGAGGTTTCGGGCGCCGCGCATGCGCCGGTTGGACCGGACGGTCATCCGGTGACGATGATCCGGCTGGAAGGTTTCGAAAGTTCGGTCGGCTACCGGGCAGGCGCACTGACCAAGCGGCTGGCTCGGTTCGGCGATGCGAGGGTCGAGGCCGATCCGGTGCAGACGGGGGCAATCTGGAACTGGGTCCGGGACGTTCGCGCCTTCCACGACAGGTCGGGCGATGTCTGGCGCATATCGGTGACGCCCGGCGCTGGTCCGGTCCTGGGTGCGGCACTGCAGGCCGAGGCGCTGATCTACGACTGGGGCGGCGGTCTGATCTGGGCGCTCATGCCCGTTGGCACCGACCTGCGCGACCGGATGGGCGGCACGCCCGGCCATGCCACGCTGGTGCGCGCCAGCGAACAGACGCGCGCGCAGATTGCCCCGTTCCACCCAGAACCGGCACCGCTGGCGGCGCTTTCCGAAGGGCTGCGGCAAAAATTCGATCCGCGCGGAATTCTGAACCCCGGCCTGATGGGCGCAAGCCCCGTGCCAGCCTGATCGGACCATCCTCATGCAAACCACCTTTACCCCCGAGCAGCTGCAAGATCCCGCGATCCAGCGGTCGAACGAGATCCTGCGCACCTGCGTGCATTGCGGGTTCTGCACCGCGACCTGCCCGACCTATCAGATTCTGGGCGATGAATTGGACAGCCCCAGGGGCCGCATCTACCTGATCAAGGACATGCTGGAAAATGGTCGCCCGGCGGACGAGAAGACCGTTAAGCATATCGACCGCTGCCTGTCCTGCCTGGCCTGCATGACGACCTGCCCGTCGGGCGTGCATTACATGCATCTGGTCGATCACGCGCGGGACTATATCGAGGCGACCTACAAGCGGCCCTTTACCGACCGCGCGCTGCGCTGGCTGCTGGCGCGTATTCTGCCCTATCCGGGGCGGTTCCGGCTGGCGCTGCTGGGCGCCAGGATCGGCCGCCCGTTTCGCGGGCTGATGCCGGACCCGCGGCTGCGCGCGATGCTTGATATGGCGCCAAAGCACATCCCGCCGGTCAGCCGCAATGACGACCCGCAGGTGTTTCCGGCGGAAGGCCCGCGCAAGATGCGCGTCGCGCTGATGACCGGCTGCGCGCAGCGGGCGCTGAACACCGATATCAACGATGCCACGATCCGCCTGCTGACGCGGCTCGGCGCCGAGGTGGTGATCGCCGAGGGGCAAGGCTGCTGCGGGGCACTGACCCATCACATGGGCAAGACCACTGAAAGCCACGCGACGGCGGCCAAAAATATCCGCGCCTGGACGCGCGAAATGCAGGGCGAAGGGCTGGATGCGGTGGTTATCAACACCTCAGGCTGCGGCACGACGGTGAAAGATTATGGCCATATGTTTCGCACTCACACCTTGGCGCCCGAAGCGGCGGCGGTGGCAACCATCGCGCGCGATGTCTCGGAAGTTCTGGTGCAGCTTGGTCTGCCCGAGGGCGCGCCCAAGGGCCTGCGCGTCGCCTATCACGCCGCCTGTTCGCTGCAGCACGGCCAGCAGATCAAATCGGCGCCCAAGGATCTTTTGAAACGTGCCGGGTTCATGGTGTTGGAACCCGCCGACAGCCATCTTTGCTGCGGCTCGGCAGGCACCTACAATCTGATGCAGCCGGAAATTTCGGGGCAGTTGAAGGCGCGCAAGGTCCAGACGCTGGAAGCCACGACGCCCGATATCATCGCGGCGGGCAATATCGGCTGCATGATGCAGATCGGCGGCGGCACCACTGTGCCAGTCGTGCACACGGTCGAACTGCTCGATTGGGCGACCGGCGGACCAAAGCCTTCCGCATTGGACAAGGGCCAGTCATAATCCTGCCTCAGCGCCACGTTACGAGGGTGTAGGGGATGGGAAACGGTATGCAGTTGTTCACGCGATCCTTGGGCATCGCCATGGCGTTTATCGCCGGGTTGGCGCTGGTGCCGCCAGATGCACGTGCCGAGGGCGCGCTGGTCGAACTGACCACCAGCGATGACGGGCGCGGCTGGCAGGCGGTGGGTCGGGTGAACCTGGGGCGCACCGGCTATTGCACCGGTGCGCTGATCGCGCCCGACCTGGTGCTGACCGCCGCGCATTGCCTTTTTGACAAGTTCACCGGCATCGTGGTGCCGGTTGGCGATATCGAGTTTCGTGCCGGCTGGCGCAACGGGCGGGCCGAGGCCTATCGCCGCGTCCGCCGCACCGCCATTCACCCCGATTTCACCTATGCCGACGACAAATCGCTGTCCCGCGTCGGCTATGATCTGGCGCTGCTGGAACTGGAACAGCCGATCCGCAACGCGCAGATCACGCCGTTTGCCACCGCCGCCCGGCCAAACCGGGGCGATGAAGTCGGTGTCGTCTCCTACGCCACGGGCCGCGACGAGGCGCCCTCGCTTGAGAAGATTTGTCAGGTCCTGTCGCGCACCCGCAACGTGCTGACGCTGTCATGCGATATCGACTTCGGGTCGTCTGGCGCGCCGATCTTCATCGTCGAGGACGGTGAGGCGCGGATCGTGTCGGTCGTCTCGGCCAAGGGCGAGATGGGCGAAAGCCGGATCTCGCTGGGCGCGACGGTTGCCGATACGCTGGACGTGGTCAAACGCCAGCTGGCGGGCTCGGACGGCGTCTTTGGCCGCAGCGGATCGCAGATCCAGACCGTGGCACCGCAGGTCGGGCAGACGGGTGGCACCTCGACAAGCGGCGGCGCCCGGTTCGTAAAGCCGTGATGGCGGTGCTGCGCTGGATCGTGCTTCTCTGCCTCGCATTAGCCCCGATGGCCGAGGCTCAGGGCAGCGATCTCAGACGTCTGACGCTTCGGCAAGAGCTGCTTGGCTGGGAAGGTGTCGGCCGCCTTGCTCTGCCAGACGGGGCGTTCTGTACCGCCGTCCTGATCGCGCCGGACCAGGTCCTGACCGCCGCGCATTGTGTTGTCGATCCCCGGTCGGGTCTGCGCCGAACAGCCGCTGACCTTTCCTTCCTCGCCGGATATGCGGATGGCGTGGCGCTGATCGCCCGGCAAGGCAAACGCCTGGTCACGCATCCTGGCTTCGATGCCGCCGACCGGCAAAGCCTTGCCACCGTGCGCCATGATCTGGCGCTGCTGGAACTGGCCGCGCCGATCCCGACGGCGACGGCGGCGCCGTTCGCTGTCATCGCCCTGAACCCGTCGACCCGCGAGGTCAGCGTCATCTCTTACGCCGAAGGCCGGACCGAGGCCCTGTCCTGGCAGATGCGCTGTCCGGTGCTTGGGCGCAGCAACGGTCTGCTTGGCTTCGACTGCGACGTCAGCCAGGGGTCGTCGGGCGCCCCCGTCTTTGACCGATCGGGTCGGCGGGCGCGGATCGTGTCGATCATCTCGTCAGAGGCGATCGACGGCGATCGCAGCTTCGCGCTTGGCATGGAGCTGCCGCAGTTGGTGTCGGAACTGACCGCACTGCTGCGCGCCGCACCGACCGGGGACGTGCCCGACCCCAGAATACAGCGCTTCGATCCTGACAGTGCCGATCGACCCGCCGGAGCACTGTTCATCAAGCCCTGACGCCGGTCTTGAAACGCCAAAAAACAGTTCCTAAGTTTTCAATATCGGGCGCCCAGACAGGGCCCGGTCATCGCCCGTCCGGCTATCGGAGGGCATCACAACGTGTCGCTCAAACAAGAGGATGCATGACATGCGTAACTACGACCTGACCCCGCTGTACCGCGCCACCGTCGGCTTTGACCGGATGGCCGACCTGATGGACCGCCTGCTGACGGCCGATGTCGCCGACACCGGATATCCGCCCTACAACATCGAAAAGACCGACGAGAACGCCTATCGCATCTCGATCGCCGTCGCCGGGTTCGCCGACGATGAGCTGTCGGTCGATCTGAAGGACGGCGCGCTGATCGTCTCGGCCCGCAAGGCCAAGGACGAGACGACGCGCAAGTACCTGCACCGCGGCATCGCCACCCGCGCCTTCGAGCGCCGCTTTGACCTGGCCGAGCACATCAAGGTGTCGGGCGCCAGCCACGAGCTTGGCATGCTGCACATCGACCTGATGCGCGACGTCCCCGAAGCGCTGAAACCGCGCCGGATCGAGATCGCCAAAGGCCAGACGGTCGAGGCGAAAGCGGTTGAGAAGAAGACCGAGAAGGCTTGAGGGCCACCTGTTCACAGGAACTATAGGCGCGCGACAAGTTCGCGCGCCTACCATATTTCGATCCAGCGAAGCGCAGTCCGCGCTTTCCGAGAACTGGCCGTTTTGTTGTCTCGCTCTATTTTCCGAAGATAACCGAGAGATTTGATCGCAAGCATTCCCCGGTCGCGGGATCGGTGAATGACCCCTGCTCGCCGCCTCCGTAATAGCAGGCATTGCTGCGTGTCGCAGTCTTACCCTCATCGGTACAAATAGCTTCGAATTTTTGCGAGACGCCCGGAAACACCGGAACCTGTACCCTCGCCGGGGCAGTGAATTGTGCGGAATAATACGGGTGCCTGACGGTACACGAAACACCAACCCGGTCTTCCGTCCAAACTCGGTTGATACCCACATCTTTGAAAGTGCGGATCGTGATTAGGTTGCTGCCATTGGCCGTAGCCGCACGACCGGTAGACGTAAGGGTGGCCATCGCAACCGGACCGGTGACTGGCTCGGGAATACAGCCTGCCAAGAAAATCAGTGTGAGCAGGTCCATTCTAATTCTCACTATCGAATTCCTTATCCGAGGACCGTCACCGTTACTGACAAAAGAGTATCGGAACCCCTGGCTGCGGGGCAATCGAATGCGGCTGATCTTGTAACATCGCGTCGATCAGCCGCCCGACCTCACCGTGACAGGCTTTCCGCCAGCCGCATCAGGTTCACCGCCTCGGCGCGATAACCGAACGGGTCGTCACCGCGCGCCGATACCGCCAGTGCAATCGCCTCGTCCCAGCCCCAGTCGCCCAGATAGGTGGCGCCGGTCAGAAGCTGGCC
>JBBKVJ010000265.1:0-12286 GCA_037968375.1 Paracoccaceae bacterium
GCCCGGCGGCGCGCACGGTCACATCTGCTCCGGCCTCGCCGTCAGCGTCCTCCGCGCCCATCGCGTCGAGCGCCGCAACCGCGCTGGCCATCGCGCCGGACACCGCGCTGGCCCGGTTCGACACGTTCGAGGATGTGGTGCAGCTGATCCGCGCCAACCGCGATGTGAAGCTGCTGGTCGAGATCGAGACCTGCCTGCGCCTCGCCCGCTACGCCCCGGGCCGGATCGAGTTCGAGCCGACCGACGATGCGCCCACCGATCTGGCCTCGCGCCTCAAACAGCGGTTGCAAGCGTTCACCGGGGTGCAATGGGGCGTGTCGGTGGTGGGTTCGGGCGGTGCGCCGACGATTGCCGAAGCCCGCGATGCCGAACAGGACAGCCTGAAATCCGAGGCAATGGCGCATCCGCTGGTGCAGGCGGTGTTTGACGCCTTTCCGGACGCCAGAATCCTCGAAATTCGCACCGCTGCAGAAATCGTCGAGGCCGCCGCCGTCGAGGCATTGCCCGAGGTCGAGGATGAATGGGACCCGTTCGAAGAGGCGTGACGGCCTTGTCGGGCGGCTTGCCGCGACGTATCTCGGGCACAACCGAATTTGAGGAGTACGACATGCTGAAAGGTCTGGGCGGGCTTGGCGACATGGCCAAGATGATGAAGGCGGCGCAGGAAATGCAGGGCAAGATGGCCGCGCTGCAAGAGGAACTGGACCGGGTCAGGGTCGAGGGCCGCAGCGGGGCGGGGCTGGTAACGGCTGTCGCGACAGCGAAGGGCGAACTGGTCGGTCTGTCGATTGATCCGTCGATCTTCAAGGCGGATGAGAAAGAGGTCGTCGAGGACCTGATCCTGGCCGCGATCAAGGACGCGCAGGGCAAGGCCGCCGAGCGCAGCCAGGAGGAAATGGCCAAGCTGACCGAAGGCCTGGGCCTGCCGCCCGGCATGAACCTGCCGTTCTGATAGATGGCCAGCGACGCCACACGCGAGATCGAGACGCTGATCGAAATGATGGCCAAGCTGCCGGGGCTGGGGCCTCGGTCGGCGCGGCGGGCGGTGCTGCATCTGGTGAAAAAGCGCGGCGTTCTGATGGCGCCTCTGGCCGAGGCGATGGGAATTGTTGCGGCGACGGCGCGGGAATGTGCCGCCTGCGGCAATATCGGCACCGGGGATATCTGCGACATCTGCCGGTCCGAGGTGCGCGGAAATGGCGAGATCTGCGTGGTTGAAGACGTCGCCGACCTTTGGGCGATGGAGCGGTCGGGCGTGTTCAAGGGGCGCTATCATGTGCTGGGCGGGACCTTGTCGGCGCTGGACGATATGGGGCCGGAAGAGTTGGGTCTTCCGAAGCTGGCGGCGCGGGTGTCCGATGAGGCGATCCAGGAGGTGATCCTGGCTTTGGGGGCCACGATAGATGGCCAGACCACGGCCCATTATATCGCCGAGGCCTTGGCCGGGACCGGGGTGAAGGTGACCACGCTGGCGCAGGGGGTGCCGATGGGGGGCGAGCTGGATTATCTGGATGACGGGACGATCACGGCGGCTTTGCGGGCCAGAAAGGCGCTTTGACCGGGTGTGAAATCGGGGGGGTCACGGTTGCGGCGGTAGTGTCCGACGGCAGGCCGGGCGGGCAGATGCGCCAACGGGTGAAGTTGGCCATGGCAGACTGTTCTGACGCAACCCTTTAACGCTTTTGGTCAGGCGCATCGACCGGGAGTCTTGCCATGCATATTTCACCTTCGGCCGGTCAGCGGGTCCTGCGGATCGTTCCTGATAAGGTTTCGGTGTTGCAACTTCCGCGATCTGCCACTTAAAGGTCCGCAACCCTTTTTCTCGGTGGACACCTATGCCTGAAACGGCTGCCGGCGCGGCACCGCCTACGACAACCGATGTCTTCAACATCGCCTGGCCACTGATGCTGATGGCGGTGATGCTGAACGGCATCGTCGTCATCGATGCCTATCTGGTCTCGGCCTTGGGCGAACCCGCACTGGCGGCGCTGGGCCTGGCTGCGGCATTCGGCGGCCTGCTGCTTGGGATTCTCTTCGCCTTCTCGACAGCGACCCAAATCCGGATCGCGCAGGCCTTCGGCTCGGGGCGGCCCTTTGCGCTCAAGACCGGGTTCTATGCGGGGCTGATCATCAATCTGGGCGCCGCCGCTTTTGGCGTGGCCCTGGTCTGGGTGTTCGGCGGCGACCTTATCGACGCTTTCGCCCATACGCCCTGGATCGCCGAGCAGGCGCGGGCCTATCTGAACGTGTTCCTTTTGCTGGTCTTCATCGAAGCCATCGCCCAATGCCTCGGCAGCTATTTCAACGGCCGTGGCAAGACCATCATGCCGTTTCGAAGCTACCTGATCGCAGTGCCGGTGAACGTCGCTGTCAGCTATACGCTGATCCACGGCAATTTCGGCTTTCCGGCACTGGGTGTCATGGGCGCCGCCGTTGGCAGTGCTGTGGGTTCGCTGGCCCGTCTTTTATACCTTGGCGCAGGCTTTTACCGGATCAGCGGCGCCCATCTGGACGAGGCGGGCTGGCTGAACGGCACGCTGCTGTTTTCGCTCAGGCGTCATCTGGTTTTTGCGCTGCCGATTGCCGGAACCTTTATCAGCAATGCCATCGCAGGCTATGTGCTGGCGCTGCTTTACGCCCGGATGACCGTCAACCAGTTCGCGGCGATGACCCTGATCACGCCCTGGATCAACCTTACCGGTCATATCGGCACCTCGATTGCGCAGGCGTCCGGGATCATCGTCGCGCAGCTTCTGGGCAGCGATCGCAGGGGTAGTGAGCTTGACGATTTCCTTGGCCGTGCCTGGCGCATGGCTTTCGTGGCAGCAGCGTTGGTGTCGGTCACCTATCTTCTGATATCTCTGGCGTCGGGTCGCATGTACGGCAATCTGGAAGCAGAGACGCAAGCGGCCCTCCTCAGTTTTCTACCCATCCTGCTGCTTCTGCCGTTCCCCAAGGGATCGAATGCGATGTGCGGGCACACCCTGCGGGCCAGTGGCGACACAGTTTACGTGATGAACATCTTCGTGTCGGCGCAATGGTTGTTCCGGGTGCCGCTGACGGCGCTTTTCGTTCTCTATCTGGAGCTTTCGGTGACCTGGGTATTTGCGCTGTTTCTGGCAGAGGAATTGTTCAAGCTTCCGTTGTTTCACCGGCGGCTGTTCAAGGGTGACTGGAAACAGGGGCTGCGATCGGATTGAGGGTCCGCCGCCGATGCCGACCTTCGACCAAGGGCAGCGCGCCAGGCGGCGTCTTGCGTTGCCCGTGCCGTCAGTGCGCCTCGGCCCAATTGGCCCCTTGCCCGGCATCGACGGTCAGCGGCACGCTCAGGTGCACCGCCGGATTGGCGGCACCTTCCATGATGGTGCGGACGGCAGCGATGGTGTCATCGACGGCGCCTTTCTCGACCTCGAACAGCAGTTCGTCATGGACTTGCAGCAGCATCTTGGCGGGAAGGTCCTTGATCGCGGCAGGCATCCGGATCATCGCGCGGCGGATCACGTCGGCGGCGGTGCCCTGGATCGGGGCGTTGATTGCGGCGCGTTTGGCGAAACCGGCGTGCGGGCCCTTGTTGTTGATCTCGGGCGTGTGGATTTTCCGGCCAAACAGCGTCTCGACATGGCCGTGTTCTTTTGCGAAGGCCACGGTGGCGTCCATGTAGTCGCGGATGCCGGGGAAGCGTTCGAAATAGGTGTCGATGAAGGCCTGCGCCTCGGCCCTGGGGATGCGCAGCTGGCGCGCCAGGCCAAAGCCCGAGATGCCGTAGATGACGCCGAAGTTGATCGCCTTGGCGCGGCGGCGGATGTCGGGGGTCATCTGATCCAGCGGCACATCGAACATCTGGCTGGCGGTCATCGCATGGATATCGACGCCGTCCTTGAAGGCCTGCTTCAGCTGGTCGATCTCGGCGATATGGGCCAGGATGCGCAGCTCGATCTGGCTGTAGTCGAGGCTGACCAGAACGTTGCCCTTTTCGGCGATGAACGCCTCGCGAATGCGGCGGCCTTCTTCGGTGCGGACGGGGATGTTCTGCAGGTTCGGATCGGTCGAGGCGAGGCGGCCGGTATTGGCGCCGGCGATGGAATAGGACGTGTGGACGCGCCCCGTTTCAGGGTGGATATGTTCTTGCAGCGCGTCGGTATAGGTCGATTTCAGTTTCGACAGCTGACGCCAGTCGAGGACGCGGGCGGGCAGGTCGTGGCCCTCGGCGGCGAGGTCCTCAAGGATGTCAGCGCCGGTGGCATAGGCGCCGGTCTTGCCTTTGCTGCCGCCCGCAAGGCTCATCTTGTCGAACAGAATCTCGCCCAACTGCTTGGGCGAGCCGACGTTGAATTTCTCGCCCGCAAGGTCATGGATTTCAGCCTCGAGGGCGGCCATCTTTTGCGAGAACGCGTTCGACATGCGCGACAGGTGATCGCGGTCGACCTTGATGCCGTGCATTTCCATCTCGGCCAGAACCGGCACCAGCGGGCGTTCGAGGGTCTCGTAGACGGTGGTGACTTTCGCGGTGTGCAGTTGCGGCTTGAAATGCTGCCAGAGGCGCAGGGTGATGTCGGCGTCTTCGGCGGCGTAGCAGACCGCGTCGTCGACGGGGACCTTGTCGAAGGTCTTGGCCGCTTTGCCGGTGCCCAGAAGCGGCTTGATCGGGATCGGGATATGGCTGAGGTAGCGCTCGGACAGTGTGTCCATGCCGTGATTGTGCAGGCCCGCGTTCATCGCGTAGGACATCAAAAGGGTATCGTCGATGGGCGCGACCTGGATGCCTTGGCGGGCGAAGATCTTGGCGTCGTATTTCATGTTCTGGCCGATCTTGAGGATCGAGGCATCCTCAAGCATCGGTTTGAGCAGTGCCAGCGCCTCGGCCATATCCATCTGACCCTCGGCACGCTTGGCGGCGCCGAAGAGGTCGCCGTCACCTACGGTATGGCCGACGGGGATATAGCAGGCCTGGCCCGCCACCACGCACAGCGAGATGCCGACCAGTTCGGCGCGCATCTCGTCAAGGCTGGTGGTTTCGGTATCGACGGCGACCCAGCCGTGTTCGTAAATCCGGTCGATCCAGACCTGCAGGGCGGCGGCATCGGACACGTGTTCATAGGCGGCGGGATCGAAGGGCAGCTGCGCCGCTTCTGCCTTTGGCGCGGCGCCTTCGGGCGTGGTGTCGGCAATCGCGGGGGCCTCGATCTCCAGCTTGTCGGCGATGCGTTTGGTCAGGGTGCGGAATTCCATCAGCGTCAGGAATGCCATCAGCGTATCGGGGTCGGGCTCTGTCACCTCCAGATCGTCAAGCTTGCCCTCGACCGGCATGTCGCAATCAAGCGTGACCAGGCGTTTCGACAGGCGGATCTGGTCGGCATGGTCGATCAGGGTCTGGCGGCGTTTCGGCTGCGGGATTTCGTCGGCGCGTGACAGCAGCGTTTCCAGATCGCCGAACTCGTTAATCAGAAGGGCGGCAGTTTTAATCCCGATCCCGGGCGCACCCGGCACGTTATCGACGCTGTCACCGGCCAGCGCCTGCACGTCGATGACGCGGTCGGGCTTGACTCCGAACTTCTCCTCGACCTCCTCCACCCCGATCCGCTTGTTCTTCATCGCATCGAACATCTCGATGCCGCCGCCGACAAGCTGCATCATGTCCTTGTCAGACGAAATGATCGTGACCCGGCCACCTGCATCGCGGGCCTGACAGGACAGCGTGGCGATGATGTCGTCGGCCTCATATCCCTCTTGCTCCAGACAGGCGATGTTGAAGGCACGGGTGGCGTCGCGGGTCAGCGGGATTTGCGGCCGCAGGTCCTGCGGCATCTCCTCGCGGTTGGCCTTGTAGGCCTCATACATGTCGTTGCGAAAGGTATGGCTGCCCTTGTCGAACACCACCGCCACATGGGTCGCGGTATCGGGGCCGGAACCGCCGTCGATATAGCGCTGCAGCATGTTGCAGAACCCCGCGACAGCGCCAATCGGCAGACCATCGGATTTCCGCGTCAGCGGCGGCAGTGCGTGATAGGCGCGGAAGATAAAGGCCGAGCCGTCGATCAGATGCAGATGGCAGCCCTTGCCGAAACTCATGCGCATGTCTCCCATTCCGGGGGGTTCCCAAGCGTTGTTTCGCACGGGGTGGGGCAAGGGTCCAGCCGTCGCCGTTGGTTCAGCGCGCCTCGCCACGGCTTTGGAACCGCCACAGCGACAGACGCACCGACTGCGGTGTCGGTGTCCAGCGCCCAAAGGCGACACCCGCGGCGCGCAGCACCTCGCCGACCCAGACATTGCAGGTGCGGCGGATATGAAACCGCCCCGCGCCTTCGTAAAACACACCGCCCCATCCCGCATCGCCCAGTGGCAGCAGTTGGTCTTTGTCTCCCCGCGCAAAGCTGGCATCGACTGCGTCAAGAAGGCCCGCAAACTCGGCCTGGCTAAGGCCAAGCCATGCCAAATTTTCTGGCGCGGCAAGCGGCCCCAAAGCTTGAATGCGAATCACCGAGCCATCGCCGGTAATCCCGCGCCAGACCGCGCGGAGGGACAGATCGCTGTAGCTGCCCACAGTGGTATAAAAATCGCGCGCCCCCCAGCCCACGACCAGCCATTCGGCCCCCGCGTCGTCCACCGCCACCCCGTCTGCAGTGGCAAATCCAAATCGCGCCCGGGCCTCCGGCGTCAGAGGCAGAAGAAAATCGTAGTGGATCGGCCCGTCGGCCAGACCGATGGCGATTTCCGGCTGGCCGCCCCGCGCCACCACCGGGCCAGGCAGGACCGCCCCAATCAGGGCCGCACCAAGATAGACAAGAATAACGCCCGGCAGGACCAAAGTCGCCCGTATCAGCCGCCACAATCGTCCATTACGCATTCGTGTCGGGGACACTTTCGTGAATATACCGCTTGTCGCAATAGCCGCATTCGACCCAGCCGGTGTCATGCGGGATCGCCAGCCAGACGCGCGGATGACCAAGGGCACCCTCGCTGCCGTCGCAGGCCACCTTCCAGGTGCGGACCACTTCGGTTTCGGGGGCGTCGATGGACATGTGCAGGCTCCGTTTCGGTGATCCGGGCGCCGGTCAGAGCCGGGCCAACGGTGATGATAGCGAATGGCGGAGGGCGGGCAAGGGCGGATGCGCCCGCCGCGTCCGCGATCTCAGTCGTCGCTGTCGCTATTTTTTACCTGAAGATGACGGACCTGACGCAGGGTCTCGATCAAAATCGCGGTGAAAAGGCCGATGTTCAAAAGCCCGTTCGCCGCGCACATGCCACCAAGCAGCCGCCACTCCTCAGGCAGCAGCAGGTCACCGAAACCAAGCGTGGTGAAAGCCACAAGCGAGAAATAGACCGAAGTCTCAAGCGAGTCGAAGGTCCCCAGAAACCAGAACGCGGCGGCCCAGATCCAGACCGCCGCAGTGACCAGAGCCAGAATCCAGATCAGCGCCACCGACAGCACCAGCATCCGCTTGGGCTGATGCGGTTCGCGCGGCAGCCAGCGCCGGTTGGTGACATAGGCGCTTTCGACCCAGGTGAAGGTTAGCGCCGGAACCAGCGTCGAGACCAGTATCAGGACCGAACCGATGGCGATTTGGATGAACATCAGGCGCCCTCCGTAGGGTGATCCTAGCGAAGCGGTGGGCGGCGTTCCACCGGCGAGTTTGGTCTTTGCGACGGACGCATCTGCGGTCAGACTGTATCCGCAACTGCGAAAAGGCTGCCGATGACGCCCGACATGATCCTGACCAATGCACGCGTCCTGACAATGGACCGGGATTATCCGCGCGCCGAGGCGGTGGCGATTGCCGGCGACTGCATTCAGGCGCTGGGCAGCCGGGCCGAGATCGAGGCCGCCGCGGAAGGTTCGACCGAGGTCATCGACTGCGGCGGTGCTACACTGCTGCCGGGGTTTGTCGAAAGCCACCTGCATCTGGGGCTGGGCGGCGCCGAACTGGGCCATCTGCAATTGCACGGGGTCGAGGGGGCGGATGCGCTGGCCCGGGCATTCCGCGATTTTGCGGTTCAGCATCCTGATCGGCCATTGCTGATGGCGCAGGGCGGGCATTACGCGCTGGTCGGCCACCCGATGACGCGCCACGATCTGGACGCGATGCTGCCCGACCGGCCGATCGCGATCACCGCGCATGATCATCACACTGTCTGGGCCAATACCGCCGCGCTGCGTGCCGCAGGCATCCTGCACGGGCTGAAGACGCCGCATGGCCACGAGGTTGTGATCGGCGATGATCGCCTTGCCACCGGCGAGTTGCGCGAGTTCGAGGCCTTCGCGCCGGTGATCGCTCTGGGGGGCGAGACGCGGCTGAACCTCGGCATCGCGACGGGCGAGGAACCCTCGCCCTGGCCGTCGGAGGCGGAACGCGCCATCGACCGGGCGAAGATTGCGGCGGGGTTGGCCCATGCCGCGCGCCACGGCATCACCGCCATGGTGAACATGGACGGCAACCGCTACACGCTGGACTTGCTGCGCGAAATACAAATGGCGGGCGGGCTGACCGCGCGGGTCAAGGTGCCGTTCCATTTCAAGCCGCATATGGTGCTTTCCGATCTCGACCGCGCCGAGGCGATGACGCGCGATTTCAACGACGCCTGGCTGGCTTCGGGTTTCGTCAAGCTGTTCATGGACGGCGTCATCGACAGCGGCACCGCCTATATGCTGAACGACTATCCGGGCCGCCCCGGCCACAGGTCGGAACCGCTGTTCCCGAACTTCAACGAGATCGCGACCGAGATCGACCGGCGCGACTTGCAGATCGCCGTCCATGCCATCGGCGACGGGGCCGTGCGGCAGACCATCGACGGTTACGAAGCCGCGCAAAAGGCCAACGGAAGGCGCGACAGCCGCCACCGGATTGAGCATATCGAACTGATCGACCGCACCGACATTCCGCGCCTCGCGCACCTCGGGATCACCGCCTCGCTGCAGCCGCCGCACCCGCCGGGGGCGATGGATTTTGGGTTGCAGCCGACGCTGGACATCATCGGCCGAGACCGTTGGACCGATGCCTATCTCTGGCGCACGCTGGCCGAGGCGGGCGCGCCCCTCGCCTTTGCCTCGGACTGGCCGGTGGCGGATATATCGGTGCTGCGCGGCATCGGCGCGGCGCTGACGCGGTTGCCATACCAGGGATGTGCGGATGAACGGATCGGCCTGATGCCGACGCTGCACGCCTATACCGCAGGCGGCGCCTGGGCGGCCCATGCCGAAGGGCTGATCGGGCGGCTGCGTCCTGGCTTGGCGGCTGATATCGTGGTGCTTTCGGGCGATATCGAGGCGACCGCCCCCGAAGATGTGGCCAGAATGACCGTCGCGCTGACGATTGCGGGCGGTCGCATCACCCATCGCGCCTGATCTTGCGGGCTTTCATTTTGGCATAAATATGGCCGCCGGAGGCTCCCGCAGTCGCACCCGAACAGCCGCCCGCCTTTACAGCGCCTGCCGCCTCACCTATCTCGCCAGACATGGTCGAGAAATCTGATCCCAATTCGAAACTGATCGCCGAAAACCGCCGGGCGCGGTTCGATTATGCGATTGAAAGCGATATCGAGGTCGGGATCATCCTGCAGGGCTCCGAAGTGAAATCGCTGCGCCAAGGCGGCGCCAACATCGCCGAAAGCTATGCCAGTGTTGAAGGCGGTGAACTGTGGCTGATCAACAGCTATGTCGCACCCTTTGCGCCGGCCAAGACCTGGGGCCACGACGAACGCCGCCGCCGCAAGCTGCTGGTGTCGAAGAAAGAACTTTCGCGGCTTTGGAATTCCACCCAGCGCGAGGGCATGACGCTGGTCCCACTGGCACTTTACTTCAATGATCGCGGCATTGCCAAGCTGAAGATCGGCGTCGCCAAGGGCAAGAAACTGTCCGACAAGCGCGAAACCAGCGCGAAACGCGACTGGAACCGTCAGAAACAGAGATTACTGAAGCAGGGATAGTATCGAGATTGCCCGATCCCTCAATATTTGGCATTATGGAACCAGCGCGATGGGTTTGGGCCTGCCTCAAGTCGCGATAACGACGTGGCCTTGGATAGTGGAGCGACATCAATGGAACAACTTCTTCTCGGCGCACTGGGCGGCGTGGCCGGCGCCAATATCATTGCCCGGATGAGCGAACGCCTCAGGTTCAGCTGGATCAGCAACTCGGTCATCGGCGCGGCGGGCGGTATTTTCGCGCAGGTCATCTTGATGAGTTTCGGCGGTGGCTGGATTCTGAACATCCAGGGCATTCTCGGCCTCCTTGCCTCCGGCGCACTGGGCGGCGGGCTGTTGCAGGCGGCAGCAGCGACGCTGAAAAAGCGTATCGACACCTAAACCGACAGGGTCGCGCCCGCCTTGTATCAGGTCGGGCGCGGCTGCAGCGGCGGCGTGACATCGGCCGGGATCGGGCAGGTGTAAGGCGCGCGCGACAGCCGTTCGGCATGTTCTGCACGGGCCTCGGCCAGCACTTCGGGGGCTGCGAACAGCAGTTCCGCACAGCGCGCCATCGCCTTGGCGGCATGGACCATGCCCTTGTGCGCGGCAGGCGCCTTGCCCTGCGCGGTGATCTGCCAGGTATGCGCGGGCGTGCCCATCGCATGGGTCGCGACCAGCGCCTGTACGCAGGGCACCGCCCAGCTGACATCGGCGACATCGGTCGAGCCGATCATCACCTCGCCTTTGGGATATAGCGGCACGACATAGTCGCACAGCGGCTCGGCCTCGCGCGGCGGCAGGCCGATGATCTTGTAGGGCTGCGCGATATCATCGGCACTCAGCGTCGCCTGGATAGCACTCGCATAAGCGCGGTCGTCGGCGTCGAAGGGCACGCCGCCCAACTCGTCCAGTGCCGCCTGCATGGTGCGTTCCATCACCGCATTGCCCAGCATGTTCGATACCGCCGAGAACACCTGCATCTCGACCTTGGTGCCGGTCATCAGTGCCGCGCCCCGCGCCACATCCTTGACCCGCTCGACGATGGCCAGCATGTCCTTTAGCGCCAGCGCGCGGATCGAATAGCGCACTTTCGCGAGGGCCTGAACGACGTTCGGCGCCTTGCCGCCCGCGTCCAGATAGGCGTAGTGGATCCGTGCATCCTGCGGCACATGTTCGCGCAGGTAGTTGACGCCGACCGAGGTCAACTCGACCGCATCCAGCGCCGAGCGGCCCAGATGCGGGCTCATCGCGGCATGGGAGGCGCGACCCTGAAAGGTGAAATCCATCCGCGTGTTGGCCAGGCTTTGCGCGTCATCGACCCGCGTCGTCGAGTTCGGATGCCAGGTGATTGCAGCGGCGACATCCTCGAACAACCCGTCGCGCACCATGAAGGTCTTGGCCGCACCGCCCTCTTCCGCCGGGCAACCATAATAGCGCACCCGCCCCGGCGTGCCGGTCTCGGCCAGCCAGTCCTTCAGCGCGCAGGCGGCAAGCAGGGCCGCCCCGCCCAGAAGGTTATGCCCGCAGCCGTGGCCGTTGCCGCCGGATTCAACCTCCTCGGGGTAGTCAATCCCCGCCACCTGGCTCAGGCCGGGCAGCGCGTCGAATTCGCCCAGGATCGCGATGACCGGGCCGCCGTCACCGGCCTCGCCGGTCACCGCCGTGGGCATGCCAGCCACGCCTTCGGTGACGCGAAAGCCTTTCTCGCGCAGCATTGCGGTGTGTTCTGCCGCCGAGCGATATTCGCCGTAAAGTGTCTCGGGCGTGCCCCAGACCCTGTCCGCCAACCCGATCAGATCGGGCGCGTGGCCATCGACCGCGTCCCAGATAGCTGCTTGGTTTCGCATTGCGTGCCCCCCTGCCGATCAAGCGCCTATCAATGCCAGAAGCGCGTCCAAGCGCAACACCCCGCCTTGTCACCGATCGCCCCTCAGCGTATGGCTTTGCCCCGCGACAGACGGGAGGGCGACATGGCCTATGAAGACCCAAAGACACTCGTGTCCACGGCCTGGCTGGCGGCGCATCTGAAGGACCCGGACCTGCGCATCCTCGATGCCTCGTGGTATCTGCCCGACATGGGCCGCGACGCCAGGGCCGAGTATGCCCAGGCGCATATCCCCGGCGCGCGATATTTTGATATCGACGATGTCAGCGATCACCGCTCTGCCCTGCCGCATATGGCGCCGACGAGCGAAAAGTTCATGTCGCGCTTGCGGGCGATGGGTGTCGGCGATGGCCATCAGGTGGTGGTCTATGATGGCGCAGGCCTGTTTTCCGCCGCCCGCGTCTGGTGGCTGTTTCGGCTGATGGGCAAGACCGATGTGGCGGTTCTGGACGGCGGCATGCCGAAATGGCTGGCCGAGGGGCGCGCGACCGAGGATATGGC
>JBBKVJ010000266.1:0-6839 GCA_037968375.1 Paracoccaceae bacterium
GCGCGCCACCGCCCGCCGCGCGCGAAGCTGCCGCCGCCCAGGCATTCGACGCCCCCGCGAACCCGCGCGGATTGGCCGGCGACAGCGGATCGCGGGTCATGTCCAGCGCTGCGTAGGACGGTGCGATCCCCGGCGCCAGATCGGCATAGCGCGGCAGTTCGGCAATGCCCGCGCCGGGCACATCTGGCAGGATATCGCGCAGCCGTGCATCGGACAGCACCAGCGACAGCCGGGCGCGCAGCACCTCGTCCTCCAGATGCGACGACAACTGCAGCGCCATCAGCTTGCCGACTGCCACGGAATCGGCGGGCGACCAGGCCGAAATCTCGTTCGAGAACAAGAAGAACTCCGGTGCCCCGCGGCCCCAGGCGTTCTCGTTCACCTGGGTGATCCAGGCATTGACGCCGCGCGCATAGGCTTCAAGCGCGCTCAGCGTTTCGGGTTCCTGCGCCGCCACCGAGGCTGCCGCCGCACCATAGATATCGAGCTGCCGCATCAGCGTGTCGATCTTCAGCGTCCGCGCCCCGAACAGTTCCGACAACCGGCCCTGTGCGGTGCGCCGCATCATCGTCATCTGCCAAAGCCGGTCCTGCGCATGGGCAAAGCCGAGGCCAAAGAACACATCTGCGTCCGAGGCACCGAAGATATGTGGCACATTGGCATTGCCGCGCACGATCTCGACCGGCTGGGCGATGCCGGCCACCTGATGGCGGGCGCTGTAATCGGGCAGTGACCGCGAGGCGAAATAGTAAAGACCGATCAGTATCAGTGCGACCAGCGCGATGGCGCCGATGAAAAGCCGCAAAAGCCAGAGGAAAAGGGTGACCAACGGGGATATCCGAATTGATTGATGGCGTCAGACCGCGTTAGTTACCCCCGAACGCAGAGACATGCAAAGCGAGGATGGAGAGCACAGGATGGCCAAAGTAGCATTTTTGGGATTGGGCGTCATGGGGGCGCCGATGGCGGGGCATCTGGTGGCCAAGGGGCACGAGGTCCGGGTCTATAACCGCACGCTGGCCAAGGCCGAGGCCTGGGTCAAGACACACGGCGGATCGCTGGGCGCGACGCCCGCCGAGGCGGCCGAGGGGGCCGAGTTCGTGATGGCCTGTGTCGGCAATGACAACGATCTCGAAGCGGTTTGCGTTGGCGAAGGCGGTGCCTTTGGCGCGATGCGCAAGGGCACGGTGTTTGTCGATCACACCACGGTGTCCGCCGCGATCACCCGGACGCTGTCGGCGGAAGCCAAACGCAAGGGCATCGGCTATGTCGATGCGCCGGTCTCGGGCGGCCAGGCAGGCGCCGAGAACGGCGTCTTGTCGATCATGTGCGGCGGCGACCAGGCCAATTATGACCGCGCCGAGCCGGTGATGGCCGCCTATGCCCGGGTCTGCAAGCGGCTGGGCGACAGCGGGGCCGGGCAACTGGCCAAGATGGTCAACCAGATCTGCATTGCCGGGCTTGTGCAGGGCCTGTCGGAAGGCCTGCGCTTTGCCGAACTGGCCGGGCTCGATGGCAAGGCCGTCGTCGAGGTGATCAGCCAGGGCGCCGCCGGATCGTGGCAGATGGCCAACCGCCACGCCACCATGCAGGACGGCAAGTTTGAGCATGGCTTTGCGGTCGACTGGATGCGCAAGGACCTGGGCATCTGTCTCAAGACCGCCGACGAGATCGGCGCACCCTTGCCGGTCACCGCCCTTGTCGATCAGTTCTACAAGGATGTGCAAGCGATGGGCGGCAACCGCTGGGATACTTCGTCGCTGATTGCGCGGCTGAGGGCACTCGGTTAAGCCGATAGCAGTTCTTCGGGAGGGAACGAGCAGACAGGCGAACTGCGCCGATCAAGTCTGCACGCCGGGCATTCTTGCATGCGCGGTGGATCGTTAGGGGGACTTGCGGTAATACCCCAAGCTGCAAAGAGGACCCCTGATGGCCGAGAGTTATAACCCCGACACCGTATGGAAGCCTTTTGGTGCGTTTTCACAGATCATCATGGCAGGCGGTGGTCAGGTCGTTCACCTGAAAGGTCAGGTCGCTCTCGACCGGCAGGGCAATGTGGTTGGCGTCGGTGACATGGCGGCGCAGGTGGACCAGGTTCTTGGCAACATCAAAGATCTTCTGGCCGAGATGAACGGCAGAATGAGTGATATTTTCGCACTGTCGCAATTCACCACGGATATCAAGGCATTCATGACAACCGGACAGATCCGCGAGCAGCATTTTCAGGCGCCATTCCCGGTCACGACGACCGTTGAGGTCAAATCACTTTACGACCCCCGGCTGCTTATCGAGATCACGGCAACCGCTGAGATACCGCGTGAGCGCTTCATTGTGCCGAAGGGTTCGTCAACGATGCATGCGTGATTGAGGGGTGAAGTGCAGGCTTCTGTTGCCAGGTGCCTGCGAACCCCGCCGAAGCGCTGCTAGGCACCCCGGACTTAAGTATCGGTTACCCGAACTGCTTACGCAGCAAGAGCGACCGGAGCACGGTTGTTATTGGCAACTGTACTTGTGCACCGATAACGGTGGTAGCTCACCGAGCGAAAGCAATCCCCTTTAGACGTTCGTCGATCCTGTTTCGGCCCCATTCGCCCCCAATAAGGGATGTCTGGTGGAGCCGCCGGGTACCGCCCCCGGGTCCGATCCGCGTATTACGGGCACGTTTATCGCCATAGATCCAAGTTGCCCCGGAACAGGTTCAATGTAGGGGTGACAACGCGATTGCGCAACAGGCAAGGGCCGCGTTTTCGCGATGCGCAAACGCGGCCCCCCCCGGGCGGTCGCTCAGGCGTGAATCAGAACCCCGCCTTGATCTTTTCAAACTCCTCCAGCATCCGGTCGCGCAGCACATTGTCCATCGGGACCTGCGCCAGGATCGGCACCTCAACCGGGCCGAGACCGACCGACTCGACCAGAGCGGGGTCGATCTTGGCCACTGCTTCGGTGTTGGAATGGCCATAGCCCCAGTTCTCGACGATGTAGTTGGCGCTGCGTTCATCCAGCCAGGCGTTGATGAAATCATAGGCCTTGTCTTCGTTGCCCGGCCCGTCCTTGAGGTTCACATAGCCGCAGAACCAGGTCGACGATCCCTCTGCCGGCTCGCGTTCAAAGCCGATCGGATGACCTTCGGCGACCATCGTCGTCGGCGTCTCGTTCCAGGCCCAGGCGATCACCACCTCGCCGGTGGCCATCAGCTGCGCCAGTTCCGCGCCATCGGCCCAATAGGCGCGGACATTCTCATGCGCCCGGCGCAGCCATTCGCCTGCGATGACGAACTGCTCTTCGGTCACCGTGGTCCAGTCGCTCACCCCGGTCGCCAGATAGGCCAACGCCCAGACATCGTCGTTGTTGTCGGGCAGCGAGATGCGGCCCGCGTATTTCGGATCGACGAACACCGCAAGCGTCTGCACATCCGTCTCGGGCACCGCTTCGGTATTGTAGGCGATGGCGGTCGCCCCCCATTCGGCGGGAATATACCAGGTGCCCTTGTCGTCCTTGTAGATTTCCGAGTTGAGGAATGCCGGGTCGATCACATCGTAATTTTCGATCCGGCTGACATCCCACGGTTCGATCAGATCGGCGTCGCGGAATTTCGACACCATCTGGCTGCACGGGTGCGAGACATCGGCGCGAAACCCCGAGGCAAGTTTCTGGAACGCGTCGTCGTCGTCGCCGTAGAAGGCGAATGTCGGGATATCGCCATGGGTGTCAATATAGCCCTGGAAAAAGCCCGGGTCTTCGTAGCCCGACCAGTCGAAAACGGTAAAGTCTCTATCCGCCGCCACGGCGGGTAGTGCGGTGAACACGGCAGCCCCCGCAAGAAGGTATCTGATCGTCATCTGGTTTCCCCCTGTTGATCGTCTCTTGAGTGGTCTTGCAAGAAACCTAGAGGTGGACCGCTCTTGCCTCAAGCAATACCTGCGCGACCGGCGCAGGAGTGGTCTTGGACGAATGAAAAAAGCGCCGCCGCCCGAACACGTGGCGGCGCCCCAAAGGTTGGCGGCCTCAGAACCCCGCCTTGATCTTCTCGAACTCTTCCAGCATCTGCTCGCGCAGCGAATTGTCCATCGGCGTCTGCGCCAGCAGCGTCGACTGGATCGGGTTCACGAAGGCTGCCTCAAGCGCCTCGGGCGCGATACCCGCCATGGCGGCCTGGTTGGTGTGGACATAACCGAACCCGTCCAGCAGCCCCTGCGCCGACGCCGGGGCAAGCCAGGCGTTGATGAAGTCATAGGCCTTGTCCTCGTTGCCCGGCGCGTCCTTGAAGTTCACGTAGCCGCAGAACCAGTTCGACGCACCTTCCTCGGCCTGACGCTGAAAGCCGACCGGGAAACCTTCGGACTGCATCAGCGCCACGCTGTCGTTCCACGACCAGGCGATCTGCACCTCGCCCGACACCATCAGTTGCGCCAGTTCCGACGGGTCGGCCCAATAGGTGCGGACATTCTCATGCGCGGTCCGCAGCCAGGTGGCGGCGACGTCGAACTGCGCCTCGCTGACCTCGGTCCAGTCCGTCACACCAGTTGCCAGCAGCGCCAGCGCCCAGACGTCATCGGTGTTGTCGGGCAGCGAGATCCGGCCCGCATAGGCCGGATTGTGGAACACCTGCAGCGAGGCCACGTCTTCGGCCGGCACGGTTTCGGTGTTATAGGCGATGGCGGTATAGGCGTAGTCGGTCGGGATGTACCAGACGCCGGTATCGTCCTTGAAAATCTCGGAATCGAGGAACCGCGCCTCGATATTGGCAAACTCGGGGATCCGCGCGGTGTCCCAGGGCTCGATCAGCCCCGCATCGCGGTATTTCGATACCATCTGTGAACAGGGATGTGCGACATCGGCCTTGAACCCCGAGGCCATCTTCTGGAACGCCTCGTCGTCGTCGGCAAAGAAGGTAAAGCTTGGCCCGGTGCCGTGTTGATCGACATAGGACTGAAACAGGTTCTGATCCTCGAATCCGGCCCAGTCGAAGACGATCAGGTCGGTGTCGGCGGCGATGGCGGGCAGCGCCACGGCAATCGCGGCGGCGGCGAGGGAAAAACGGTGCAGGCGCATGGCGTTCCTTTCGGGTGAGACCAGAGTGGTGCGACAGAGGTAAAATGGCTCTGGCGTCGCTGCAAGGGCTCAGTGCAGGATGCCCGCATCTTCCCGCACTCCCGTGGAGCCTGTTGATGACCGAAGAAAATCTGCATTACGACAAACCGATCATCAGCTTTCTGGAGGCGATCTGGGGCGAGGGCTATCTGTCGCCCGGCGGGCCCGATGAAGTCGCGCGGGTGCTGGACGGCATCGACCTTGCCGGCCAACGGGTGCTGGATATCGGCTGCGGGGCAGGCGGTATCACCGCGTCACTGGCGCGGGACTATGGCGCCGAGGTGGTGGTCGGCATCGACGTCGAGGAACCGGTCTGTGCCGCCGCCCGCGATCTGGCGCGCCGGTGCGGGGTCGAGGATGCGGTGGCGATCCGTCTGGTCGAGCCGGGGCCGCTGCCGTTCCCGGACGAGCGGTTCGATATCGTCTTTTCCAAGGACGCCATCGTGCATATCGCCGACAAAGAGGCTTTGGCGGTGGATGTATTCCGCGTGTTGAAGCCCGGCGGCTGGTTCGTTGGCTCGGACTGGCTGACCTCGAAAGACGGCACGCCATCGGCCGAGATGGCGCATTACCTTGCCTGCGAGGACCTCGGCTTTGGCATGGCCAGCCCGGCGCGGTATCAGGTAGCTTTGGCGGCGGCGGGGTTTGTGGATATCGGCTTGCGAAACCGTAACGACTGGTACCGCGCAGAGGCGGTGCGCGAGCTGGCGCTGCTGACGGGACCCGAGCGGGCCAAGTTTGAGGCACTGACCTCGCAAGACGAGATCGCCCGGCAGATCCGGACCTGGGAGGCGATGCTGCCGGTGCTGGCCAGTGGCGAACATTGCCCGCATCACCTGAAGGCGCGCAAACCGTGAGCGGCCACGATCTTTCTGCGAAAGATCAGGGCGCGACAGCCGGGATGGATCGCGTCGATCCTTCGCAGCAAGGATCGTTCTTTCGATCTTTCGCAGAAAGATCGTGGCTATCCCGCACGCTTCTATGGCCGATCTTTTTCGGCGGTATCCTTCTGGCCTGGTTGGCGCTTTGGCTGATGGCGCAGGAATTGGGCAGCCCCTCTGCCTACGGACCCGGCTTCTGGGCCGCGCTCTGCCGCGCCGGCGCCGCCGATCTGGCCTATCTGCCGCTGGTGGCGATGTGGGCGGTGATGGTGGCCGCGATGATGGCGCCGACATTCGCGCCCGCGTTGGGGACGTTTCTCGACCTGCCGCCGCCCGCAGGGGATACCCCGCAAGCCCTCGCGCTGATCGCAGGGTATCTTGCGATCTGGCTCGCTACTGCCTTCGGACTGGCGGCGCTGCAAATCACGCTCGCGCGCTCGGGTCTTGTCGCGCCGAACGGCCAAAGTCTATCAGACGGCCTGACTGCAGGTCTTTTCGCCCTTGCGGGTCTCTACCAGTTCACCGCGCTGAAGGCGGCCTGCCTTACGCGCTGTCGCGCCCCTCTGACGGTCTTCATGGCGCATTGGCGCCCCGGTATGATGCCCGCCGCGACAATGGGCGCCCGGATCGGCATCGATTGCATGGGCTGCTGCTGGGCGCTGATGCTGCTCGCATTTGTCGGCGGCATGGGCAATCTTCTCTTTATGGGTCTGGCCACCCTGATTATGGTTCTTGAAAAGCTGCCTGACATCGGCCGCCCGCTGACCCGCCCTTTGGGTCTTGCGTTGATACTGAGCGGCGGCGCCTTCGCGCTCCGCGCCATCGGAGGATAAGATGCCCGACACCGCCCTCAAGACCGCCCCCGCC
>JBBKVJ010000267.1:0-6239 GCA_037968375.1 Paracoccaceae bacterium
CGGTACGCATCCCGGCGGCCTGGAACGACCTTGTCGGATTGAAAACCACCACCGGGCGTCTGCCGATGACCGGCGTGGTGCCCTTGGCCGACAGTTTCGACACTGTCGGCCCGCTGACCCGCACGGTCGAGGATGCAGCCCTGCTCATGGGCCTACTGGAGGGCACCAAAGCCCCCGACCTGACCGGCGCCAGCCTGCAGGGCGCCCGCCTTCTGGTGCTGGACACCGCCGCCTTCGACGATATCCGCGACGCGCCGGCGCAGGGCTTCGAAGCCGCTGCCAAACGGTTGCAGAGCGCCGGCGCGACCCTGACGCACGCGGGCATTCCCGCCGTGGCCGAGGCACTGGCCCTGTCGTCCATCCTCTATTCGACCGAGGCTTACGGCCTCTGGAAGGGCATCATCGAAGCCGCCCCCGAAAAGATGTATCCGCCGATTCTGGAGCGGTTTCGGAGTGGCGCGGACTTCTCTGGCGCCGATTTCGTCGCTGCATGGCGCAGCCTTTATCGCCTGCGCGAAGCTTATGGTGCAGCAACAGCGGGCTACGACGCAGTGATCCTGCCGACCTCGCCGATCCTGCCGCCGGATGCGGCACGGCTGCTCAGCGACAAGGCCTATTACGTTACCGAGAACCTGCTGACTCTGCGCAACACCCGGATCGGCAATCTGATGAACCTTGCCGCGCTGACCCTGCCCACCGGCACGCCGTCCTGCGGCCTGATGCTGATGACCCCGCCGATGACCGAAGCGCGGTTATTGCGTCTGGGCGCGGCCGCCGAGCGGGCTTTGGCCTGAGGCGGACCAAAAAGCCACAGCTTCTTGCCGCAACCCCAACCCGGACCTGACTTTTTCTGGACCGGGCCGCCTGGCCCGGCTATCCTTGGGCAAAACGGGGCGCCGCACGACCCCGACCTTGAGGCAGATATGGACCAACCGGAGCGGTTTTCGACCCTTCCAGATTACGCATTTCCGCGCCTGCGGAAGCTTCTCGACGCGCACCCCCCGGGTGGCGCGCCGATCGCGATGTCGATTGGCGAGCCGCAACATGCCTTTCCGGCATGGGTGCCCGAGGTGATCGCCGCCTCGGTGCAGGGCTTTGGCCGCTATCCGCCGAACGAAGGCACTCCCGAGCTTCTCGCCGTCATTTCCTCCTGGATTTCAACGCGCTACGGCGCCCGGGTCGGGCCCGAGCGGATCATGGCGCTGAACGGCACGCGTGAGGGTCTGTTCAACGCGGTCATCGCACTTTGTCCGGAGCGAAAGCAGGGCAAGCGGCCGGTGGTTCTGATCCCGAACCCGTTCTATCAAGTCTATGCCGTCGCTGCCCTCGCCGTCGGGGCCGAGCCGCATTACGTGCCCGCGACAGCCGCGACAGGCTTTTTGCCCGATTACGCCGCCCTGCCCAGGGACGTGCTTGACCGCACCACCTTGGCCTTCCTCTGTTCGCCCTCGAACCCGCAGGGCGCGGTCGCCAGCCACGATTACTGGGCGAACCTGCTGATGCTGGCCGAAAAGCACGATTTCGCGGTTCTGGCCGACGAATGCTATTCCGAGATCTACCGTGACACGCCGCCCACGGGCATCTTGCAGGTGGCCGCCGAAACCGGCGCCAACCCCGAGCGGGTCTACGCATTTCATTCGCTCTCGAAACGCTCGAACCTGCCCGGCCTGCGCTCGGGCTTCGTGGCCGGATGCGCCGACGGCATTGCGGCGATCCGGCAATTGCGCAACTACGCCGGTGCGCCCTTGCCGCTGCCCTTGCAGGCGGTGGCCGAACGGGCCTGGGCCGATGAGACGCATGTGGTGGAAAATCGCGCGCTCTACGGTGAAAAATACCGGCTGGCCGACGATATCTTCGCGGGCCTGCAAAGCTACCGCGCCCCCGAGGCCGGGTTTTTCCTCTGGCTGCCGGTCGAGGATGATCAGGCGGCCACCGTGAAACTGTGGCGCGAAACCGGGGTCAAGGTGCTGCCCGGCGGCTATCTCGGCCGCGATATCGGCGGCGACAATCCGGGGCGCGGATACATAAGGGTGGCGATGGTCGCCCCGAACGACGACATGCAGCGCGGGCTGACTCAGCTGCGCGACTGCCTCTACAGGTAGGGATATGGGACGTATGGCATCGTATACGGCAAAACGGCGCGACCCGCTTCTGGATCAGCGGACCCAGGCGGTGATCGAACGGCGCAGCAAGGAACTGATCGGCGCCGGGCTGATCGGGATTGGCGTGCTGGTGGCGATGATGCTGGCCTCCTACGTGCCCGATGATCCAAGCTGGCTGGCCGCGACCGATGCCGAGGCGCGCAACTATCTGGGCCGGTTTGGCGCCTCGATCGCCTCGCCGCTGATCGTCATCATGGGCTTTGCCGCGTGGGGGATCGCGGCGGTCAGCCTGGTCTGGGGTCTGCGGTTCCTGACCCACCGGGGTGTTGACCGCGCGCTGACCCGACTGATCTTCGCGCCGATCGCCGTCGCCTTCGCGGCGATCTATTCCTCGACCCATGTGCCGCCCGCCGACTGGGGCCATTCCTTCGGCCTTGGCGGGCTCTTTGGCGATACCGTCCTCGGCGCGCTGCTGGGCATCCTGCCCCTGGCCACCGGGCTGGCGCTGAAGCTGGTGTCTCTGCTCGTGGCTGTGGCGATGGTCGGTGTGTCGCTGTTCGTGCTGGGCTTTGACCGGGCCGAGCTGACCCGGTTCGGTCGGATGATGCTGATTGGCTCGGTGCTGGCCTATGCCGGTATTGCCTCGGTCGTGGGGCGCGCCTTTCGCGCCATTCTTGATGGTGTCCAGCGCCTGGGTGCGGGGCGCGACGAGTATGACGACGACGCCGATTTCGACGCCCCCGTGCCGCTGAACGCCAACCGCACCGCACCTGAGGCATCTACCAGATCGGGAGAGGCCGGGCATCGGCCCGAACGCACCGGCCTTCTGGCCCGTCTGCCCGGCATGTCGCGCCGCGCTGCCACACCCGAGCCGGAACTGATCGACGAAGAGCCACCCGAATACGCCGCCGAAGCGCCCAGCGAAGACCGCATCCGCGCCCGCATCTCATCAGCCATCCAAAGCCGCCTGACGATGGGCAAACCGGTGAGCCCCGCTGATCTGGACGCCCCGCAGCGCCGGGTCGAGCCGCCGCTGACAGCATCCGCGCGCACGCCCCTGCACACCGATCCCGAAGAGGCCGAAGACCGCCTGTTCGCCACCTTCGACGCGCAGCAATCGGGCGAGGACGATGCGCCCTCACCACGCCCGTCGATCGACATCTACGCCCCCAAAGCCGTCGTGCAGACCCCGCCCAAACCTGCGACGCCCTCGAAACAGGCCCGGGCGGAACGTCAGCCCGCATTGCAGTTTGATGAGACGCCCGAGCACTACGAGCCGCCGCCGCTGTCGCTTTTGTCCAGCCAGACCGAGATCAAGCGCCACGGCCTGTCGACCGAAGCGCTTGAGGAAAACGCGCGGATGCTGGAAACCGTGCTGGATGATTATGGCGTCAAGGGCGAGATCACCTCGGTCCGCCCCGGTCCGGTGGTCACGATGTACGAACTGGAACCGGCGCCGGGGCTGAAGGCATCCCGGGTGATCGGCCTGGCCGACGATATCGCACGCTCGATGTCGGCCCTGTCGGCGCGGGTCTCGACCGTTCCGGGCCGCACCGTGATCGGCATCGAACTGCCCAATGAGCACCGCGAAAAGGTGCTGCTGCGCGAGATCCTCTCGTCGCGCGATTTCGGCGACAGCCAGATGAAGCTGCCGCTGGCACTGGGCAAGGATATCGGTGGCGAGGCGGTGGTGGCGAACCTCGCCAAGATGCCGCATCTCCTGATCGCGGGCACCACCGGGTCGGGCAAATCGGTGGCGATCAACACGATGATCCTGTCGCTCTTGTACAAGCTGTCGCCCGAAGAATGCCGGATGATCATGATCGACCCCAAGATGCTGGAACTATCCGTCTACGACGGCATCCCGCATCTTCTGTCGCCCGTCGTCACCGACCCAAAAAAGGCGGTTGTCGCCTTGAAATGGGTCGTCGGCGAGATGGAAGAGCGCTATCGCAAGATGTCGAAAATGGGCGTGCGCAACATCGAAGGCTACAATGGCCGGGTCAAGGACGCGCTCGACAAGGGCGAGATGTTCAGTCGCACCGTGCAGACCGGCTTTGACGACGATACCGGCGAGCCGGTGTTCGAGACCGAGGAACTGCCCCCGGAATCGATGCCCTATATCGTCGTTGTGGTCGATGAGATGGCCGACCTGATGATGGTCGCGGGGAAAGAGATCGAGGCCTGTATCCAGCGTCTGGCGCAGATGGCCCGGGCCAGCGGGATTCACCTGATCATGGCCACCCAGCGGCCCTCGGTCGATGTCATCACCGGCACCATTAAGGCCAACTTCCCGACCCGGATTTCGTTTCAGGTGACCTCGAAGATCGACAGCCGCACGATCCTGGGCGAAATGGGCGCCGAGCAGCTGCTGGGTCAGGGCGACATGCTCTACATGGCCGGTGGCGGCCGGATCAGCCGCGTGCACGGCCCGTTCGTGAGCGATGAAGAGGTCGAAGAGATCGTGACCCACCTCAAAAGCTACGGCCCGCCGACCTATGTGGGTTCTGTGGTCGAAGGCCCCGATGACGGCATGGCCGACGATATCGATCTGGTGCTGGGCCTGGGCAGTGGCGACGGTGGCGACGATGCGCTGTACGATCAGGCCGTCGCGGTGGTGCTGAAGGACCGCAAGGTTTCCACCTCCTACATCCAACGCAAACTGGGCATCGGCTATAACAAGGCCGCCAAGCTGGTCGAGCAGATGGAGGATGCCGGCCTGGTCGGGCAGGCGAACCACGTCGGCAAGCGCGAGATTCTGGTGCCGGAACACTGACTGGCGGGCTGCGGGCCATCCGGTTTCGGGATCCCCGGACCCCGCCAACCCGGCAGCCGGGAACCGCAGATCGGGCTGCCGTGTTATCGCATAACGTTTGGATTTGGGCGCCCGGTACCTATCTGGGATGCATCAAGCCCCGAACAGCACGAGGACGATCCCGATGAACCAGTTACGACGCGCCCTTTTCCTCGCCCCGCTGGCGCTTGCCGTTGCAAGCACGGCGGCCTTTGCCGCACCGGTTTCACTGACCGAACTGTCGCGCTACCTGAACGCACTGCGCACCGCCGAGGCGCCGTTTACGCAGATCAATTCCGATGGCAGCCGGTCCACCGGCAAGCTGTTCATCCACCGCCCGAACCGGATGCGCTTTGAATATGCAGCCCCCGATCAGGCGTTGGTGCTGGCCTCGGCCGGGCAGGTCGCGATCTTCGACGACAAGTCGAACCAGCCGCCGTCGCAATATCCGTTGAGCAAGACGCCGCTGAACCTGATCCTCGACCGCAACGTCAATCTGTCGCGGGACCGCATGGTGATGCAGCACGGCGAAGAGCGCGGCGCGACTTTCGTCGTGGCTCAGGATCCCGCGCACCCGGAATACGGCTCGATCAAGCTGTATTTCAGCCCCAGCCCGGTGGAGCTGCGCCAGTGGACGATCACCGATGATGTCGGCGCCACGACGACAGTCGTGCTGCAGGGTCTGCGCACCGGCGGCAGTTATCCGTCGTCGCTGTTCTCGATCCCGATCGAGCAACAGCGCCGGAACTGAGCCTCAGGCCCGGGTTTCGGCCGCAAGGATCGCGGCAAGGCCACTCCGGTAATCGGGGTGGCCAATCTGAACGCCCAGCTCGGACTTGATCCGGTCGTTCCGGACCCGCTTTGATTCCGCATAGAAACTGCGCGCCATCGCCGACATTTCGGCATCCTCAAAGCGCACTTCGGGCGGCGGCGGCAGGCCCAAAAGGTCCGCCGCATGGGCAATCACCTCTTGTGGCGGTGCCGGATCGTCGTCGCAGACATTGTAGATCGCACCGGGCCGGGGCCGGGCCATCGAGGCCTCCAGCACGCGCGCGATATCGTCGACATGGATGCGGCTGAACACCTGCCCCGGCTTGATGATCCGCCGCGCGGTGCCGTTCTTCACCTTTTCGAACGGCCCCCGCCCCGGTCCGTAGATACCGGCAAGCCGGAAGATATGCAGCGGCAACCCGCTCTGCTGCGCCAGCGCCTGCCACGCCGCTTCGGCCCCGACCCGCGCCTTGCCGCGCTCGGTGGTGGGCGCCAGAGGCGTGTCTTCATCGACCCAGCCGCCATCATGGTCGCCGTAAACCCCGGTGGTCGAGAGATAGCCCGCCCAGACG
>JBBKVJ010000268.1:0-4074 GCA_037968375.1 Paracoccaceae bacterium
ATCAGCCGCCGCCCATCGGGCGCGTTGAATTCCACCGGGTTCTGTTCAGATCTGTCCGGATCATTCGTCACCTTTTCGAGCGCGCTCCAGCCGCCGTCCGAAAGTGCGGCGCGATAGACCGAGATGTCCGACTTCCCCTCCAGAGACCCGCCGAACCAAAGGCAGGCCAAACCGCCTTGCCCCGCCGACAGGAAAGCCGCGTGATTCTGCACGCATGGCGACGGCAACAACGCCTCCCACCGGCCGGCGGAAACCGCGCGCATGCGGCCATCCATGGCTGCGGCTATGTTCTCTGGCGACAGATCCAACACCGAATCGAGCCCCTGACTTTGGTTGCCTTGCTCCGTTCAGCCTTCCGTCAACAACATAAGTTGTCAAGTTGATATTCGAAAGCACTAGACTATAAAATCCGAAAGATCTTATAGAAGCTATTGTTTTATCATTATAATTATTAACGATTGTCGGAAATGTCCGTGTCATATGCAATTCATGTTGACAATTAAGGCAACCCGGAGAACAGTCACAAGACACATAGCTGGCCAATAACGCCAGCGAAAATTGGGGCTGCTGATGACGCCCGTTCGATGGACCGACGATACAGACCGGGCGGCGATCGCCGGTATCGCCCTGATGGTGCTGGTGGCTTTGCTTGGCGCTCTAGATGCGGTTATCGTCAGGTTGCTGTCGCCCGGCGTCCATCCATTCGTCATGGGTTTCACCCGTTCGCTCTTCGGGCTTATCGTGGTTCTGCCCTGGATCGTGTCGCATCCCGGCGTCCTGAAGTCGAACTACCGAATGCGCCACGTCCTGCGGGCGGCGCTGAAACTAGCCTCGCTAATCGCCTTCTTTTTCGCCTACGCGACGGCGGCGCTGGCCGATGTCGCAGCCATCGCCTTTACTGCCCCGATCTTCGTGACCATCGGCGCCTGGATCTATCTGGCCGAGCCTCCGCGCAAGATGCGGGTGCTGGCCGTGGTCGCCGGTTTCGTCGGTGTTGTGATCGTTCTGCGCCCGGGCAGCCACACCGGAATAGCGCCCGGTCTGGCGCTTGCGCTGCTGGGCGCGCTGCTGACCGCCGTGATCCAGCTGATCCTGAAACCCATGTCAGGCCGGGATTCCACCGAGACGCTCGTGGCCTGGAACCTGATCATCACTGTGCCGATCGCCATAATTCCGGCGATCTGGGTCTGGGCCACGCCGACACCCATGGAATGGGCGCTGCTGGCGTTGCAGGGTGTACTTGGCGCGCTCAACATGGCCTTTGTCACCAAGGCGTTTTCGCTGGCCGAGGCGTCGCTGATCGTGCCCATCGACTTTTTGCGGCTGCCGGTGGTGGCTGGGCTGGCTTTTGCCTTTTTCGGCCAGACCGTTCCCCTGACCACGTGGCTGGGCGGAACCGTGATCTTTGCCGCAACGCTGGTCATGGCGCGCAGCGCCCGCAACCGGCGGGACCGCGAGATATGACGGCGCGGTCCCCTATTGCACCGTCACGCCAGGTCCGGCTCCCCGTGTTCGTCCAGCGGCTGCGCCAGCGTGTCGCGAATAATGTCACGAACGCGCTGGTGCAATACCGAACGCCGCTTGGGTCCAAAGGACAGAAAAAGATCGGACCGGAACCGCTTTGGCATGTCGATGCGGCGATACGCCAGGTTCTGCATCTGCATCACCCGAGACGAGGCCGGCACCAGCGCCACGCCGATACCGCGATTGACCAACGCCAGAATCGTGTGGCTTTGACTGACCTCCTGAACGATGCGCGGCGCGATACCGGCCCAGGCGAAAAGCCCGCGCTGCACCTCGCGCAGGAAACCGCCGCGATCGGCGGAATGGCCGATGAAATCCGCACCGTCCAGATCCGCCAGCCTGGGCCGCTCCGCCCGCGCCAGCGGATGATCCTTTGGCACCGCCAACACAAGCGGCTCGTTGATCACGCGCAGGTTCTCGATGCCGCCGTTGGCCCCGGCCATCCGGGTCAGACCCAGATCCAACTGCCCCGACAAAAGCGCCTCGACGATCTCATAGCTCATCATCTCGCTGGGATTGAAGGTCAGCTGCGGCAAAGCGATGCCCAGCGCCTCCACGATGCGCGGGACAAAATCCAACGCCGCAGAGGGGACGAACCCCATGGCAATGGTCCCGATCTCGCCGCGCTCTGTCTGCCGGGCGGTCAGCACCGCGTGTTCCGCCCGCTGCAAAAGATCCGTGGCGCTTGCGAAAAAGCTTTCTCCGGCAGGGGTCAGGCCCACCACCTTGTTGCTGCGCTCCAGCAGCGTCAGGCCGATCCCGTGTTCCAAAAGCTTGATCTGCCGCGACAGCGGCGGCTGGGTCATGTTAAGCCGCTCTGCCGCCTTGCGGAAATTCAACTCTTCGGCAACGGCCACGAAAAACAGCGCAACTGGTAAAGCTCAAATTTTCGGCTGGCCATGGGACGTCCTTTCGGGATGTCATGCGGCGCGACACAGGCCACAGCGATACAATAATTTTATCAGACCAATCCAATAATGAAATATACTTGTCGACACGATCGCATATCGTGAATGCAATTCCATGCCAGTCGCGTTAGGCTGGCATGAGGCCTTCGGCAAACCGGTCAACGGTTGCCGCAATTTGGGACCTGGGAGGAACTTTATGACTCGAAACCTTACGCGCATTGCCGCGGTGTTGCTTGCGACATCCGCCGCATTGCCAGCATCGGCGCAGGACAAGGCGGTTACGATCGTGCTGTCCGAAGAGCTTGATATCGTAGACCCCTGCGAGGCGTCGCGCTCGAATGTCGGGCGTGTCGTTCTGCAGAACGTTTCTGAAACGATGACGGAACTGGTGCCCGGCAAGGGCCTGCAACCCCGCCTGGCGGACAGCTGGGAAGACATGGGCGACGGCACTTGGCGGTTCCACCTTCATCCCGGCGTCAAGTTCAGCGATGGCTCGGCCCTCGACGCGGGCGACGTTGCGCATTCCCTGAAGCGCGTCAAATCAGACGCCATCAGCTGCGAAATCGGCGCCAAGTTCTTTGGCGGCATGGAAATGTCCAGCAATGTTGTCGATGACAACACCATCGACATCACCGCGAACCCGGCCCAGCCGATCCTGCCGCTGCTGATGTCGACCTTGACGGTCGTGCGCTCTGACGAGGCGATGGACAAATTTGTCGACAAGCCCGTCGGCACCGGCCCCTATATCTTCGACGAATACAACCGCGGCCAGAACATCAAGCTTTCGGCAAACCCGAACTACTGGGGCGAGACACCGGCCGTCACCGCGGCCACCTATGTCTTCCGCTCTGACAGCGCGGTGCGGGCCGCCATGGTTGCAGCGGGAGAGGCCGATATCGCGCCGAACATCGCTCAGCAGGACGCGACCGACACGGCGACGGACTTCAGCTATCCGAACTCGGAAAGCGTCTACATGCGTCCCGACACCTCCATGGCACCGCTGGATGACATCCGGGTGCGTGAGGCACTTAACTACGCCGTCGACCGCGAGGCCTTCATCGGTACAATCCTGGCTGATGGCACGCTGCTGTCGACCGCGCTCGTGCCGCCCTCGACCATCGGCTACAACCACGATCTAAAGCCTTTCCCCTTTGATCTGGACAAGGCCAAGGCCCTGCTGGCAGAGGCCAAGGCCGATAGCGTCGCCGTCGACACAGAGATCACCCTCATCGGGCGGACCAACAACTGGGGCAACGTTCTGGAAACCATGGAGGCCCTGCTGGCCATGTGGCAGGACGCCGGTTTCAACATGAAGCTGCAGATGGTCGAAGTGGCCGAGTGGCTGGAACACTATTCCAACCCCTTCCCCACGGATCGGGGTCCGGAAATCGTGGCCGCGATGCATGACAATGCCAACGGCGACCCGGTGTTCTCGGTGTTCTTCAAATATGCCTCCGAGGGACTGCAATCGGCGGTTCGGGATCCCGATCTTGATGCGATGATCCTCGAGGCGACGACGGCGACCGGCGCAGAGCGCGAAGCAAAGTGGGAAGCGCTGTTAAAGTACATTCAGGCCGAAAAGGTCTATGATGTGCAGCTGTTCCACATGGTTGGCTTCAGCCGCGTGAGCCCACGCCTGGAC
>JBBKVJ010000269.1:0-9105 GCA_037968375.1 Paracoccaceae bacterium
GTCAGGCGGTCAGCGCCAGCGCATTGCGCTGGCCCGCGCGCTGATCCTGCGGCCCAAGGTTCTGCTGCTGGATGAACCCCTTGGGGCCTTGGACAAGCAGTTGCGCGAACAGATGCAACTGGAATTGCGCGAACTGCAAAAAACTGTGGGCATCACCTTTGTCTTTGTCACCCATGACCAGGAAGAGGCGTTGACCCTGTCGGACCGGATCGCGGTGATGTCGGGCGGCAGGGTCCTGCAGATCGACACTCCGGGCGGACTTTACGAAACGCCCAACAGCCGAAAGGTTGCTTCTTTCATTGGCACAATGAATTTCTTCCAAGCCCAGGTTCTTGGCACCGAGGGTGACCATTTCACGGTTGACGCTCAGGGGTTGGGACAGTTGCGCGCGCCCGCCTCGCAACAGCAATTCAAACCCGGCGACATGGTCGACGTTGCGCTTCGGCCAGAAAAATTCGTCCTGCATGATAGCGAGCCCGATCAGGTCGTTCCTTCGGTAGCAGGGATATTAGAAAACGCAGCCTACCTGGGTGAGCGGAGCCATTATTACGTTCGCCTGCCCGGCGTTGAACAACCCGTCGCAGTGTCGGCTCAAAATCGCGACGGTGCGGTAACAGCGGCGAATGAAAAAAAGCCAGTGTGGCTGAGCTGGAACGAAAATTCGATTGTTCTGCTGGGGAAGGATTAATTGATGACTGACCCGATCGCCAAATTCGAAGGCTCAGGGCGCACGGCGTCGAAAGAAACCCGGCGGCGGCAATTGATCATGGGCACGATCGAGTCGATCAGCAAATATGGGTTGCCTGGCACCACGGTCACGACCATCACATCAGCGGCGGGTCTTTCGGTGGGCCTGGTGAATTTCCATTTCAAGAATAAGCAGAACCTGCTTGAGGAAACACTCAGACACCTGGCGGTTGAACATCGCAATGAATGGCGCGAGAGCGTCAGTTACGCCAAACTTGATCCGGCCGAAAAGCTGTTGGCTATCGTGGATGCGCATTTTGTCCAGCATATCTGCAACCGAGCCAAACTGACCGTGTGGTTCGGTTTCTACGGCGAGGCAGGCTATCGGGCGCGCTATCGCAACATCATGTCCGAGATCGACGCCGAAAGATGGGACGTTTCAACTGCTTTGTGTCGTGAGATCATTCGCGATGGTGGATACGAAGGTATCAACCCCGAACATGTCGCGGAATCGCTGGAAGGTTTCTATGACGGCTTTTGGTTGAACATCCTGATTTATCCCGACGAATTTTCGCCCAATGACGCGAAACTGCGGATTAGGGCGTATCTGGCCAGCACGTTCCCCGGTCACCGTTCCGCGTTCAAATCCAAGCTTCAGGAGACCTGATTTTGCCCCGTGATTCCCGTTACGATATTTTGTTCGAACCGGTTCAGATCGGCCCGGTCACGGCACCGAACCGGTTTTACCAAGTTCCCCATTGTAATGGCATGGGGCATCAATACCCTTCCAGTATGGCCGAAATGCGGGGCGTCAAGGCCGAAGGCGGCTGGGGCGTGGTCAACACCGAAGAGGTCGAAATCAGCCATACCTCTGAACTGAGTGGCGTGATTGAAAGCAGGCTTTGGGATGATGCTGACATCCCCGTTCTGGCCAAGATGGTCGACAAGATCCACGCCCACGGGGCGCTAGCCGGGATCGAGCCCGCGCATCTGGGCGCAGGCGCGGCCAACAATTACAGCCGCGAAATCCCGATGGGACCCTCTGCGCGTCCGATCGACCTGATGGAACCCGTTCATACCCGTGCGATGGACAAGGCCGACATCAGGGCGTTCCGCAAGATGCATGTCGATGCGGCGTTGCGCTCGAAAAAGGCCGGGTTCGACATCATCTATGTTTATGCCGGTCACGACATGACCACGCTGATGCATTTCCTGTCGCATACCCGCAACGACCGCACCGATGAATATGGCGGGTCTCTGGAAAACCGGGTCCGGCTGCTGCGAGAGGTGCTTGAGGACACCAAAGAGGCGGTCGGGGACACCTGCGCCATCGCCATCCGGTTGGCGGTGGACGAACTTAAAGGCGAAGACGGCATTTCCGCCAAGGTGCAGGGGCGCGAGATTGTCGAGATGCTGGCAGAACTGCCCGATCTCTGGGACGTGAACGTCAGCGGTTGGGAAAACGACAGTGCTCCGTCCCGGTTCAGCGAAGAGGGATTCCAGAACGACTATATCCGCTTTGTCAAAAGCGTGACCTCCAAGCCCGTGGTAGGGGTCGGGCGTTTTACCTCGCCTGATACGATGGTGAGCATGATCAAGGGCGGTGTGATGGATCTGATCGGCGCGGCGCGGCCGTCAATCGCTGACCCGTTCTTGCCTAAGAAGATCGCAGAAGGCCGGATCGAGGACATCCGCGAATGTATCGGCTGCAATATCTGTGTCACGGGCGATTTCCTGTGCGCGCCGATGCGCTGCACCCAGAACCCGACCATGGGTGAGGAATGGCGCAAGGGCTGGCACCCCGAGCGCATCGCGCCCAAAAGTGCCGATGAAAGCGTGCTGGTCGTCGGCGCCGGTCCCGCCGGGCTGGAAGCCGCGCGTGCTCTTGGTCAACGCGGCTACGATGTGACATTGGCCGAAGCAGGCAACAAGGTTGGCGGGCGCGTGGCGGTTGAAAGCGATTTGCCGGGGTTGTCGCAATGGCGGCGGGTGGCCGATTATCGAGAATACCAGATCAGCCAGATGCCCAATGTGAACCTCTATCTTAACAGCGCGCTGACCGCCGAACAGGTTTTGGAATTCGAAGCTGATCACGTGGCCATCGTCACCGGCTCCAAATGGGCGGCCAATGGCATCGGGCGGACCAACCGGCTGGCCATTCCGACCATTGCCGATGCGACGATCCTGACACCCGATGACATATGCGCTGGGAAACCCGCGACAGGCCCGGTCATCGTCTTTGATGACGACTATTATTACATGGGCGGGTTGATGGCCGAAAAACTGCGGATGGAAGGCCACGAAGTGACCTATGTGACCCCTGCGGCGGACGTATCGCACTGGACCCACAACACCATGGAACAGGGGCGCATCCAGACCCGACTGATGGAGCTTGGGGTGAACATTGTTCCCCTGCACAACCTCGTCGGGATCGATGCAGACAGTGTCGAACTGGCGTGCATGTATACGGATCGGCGTCAAACCCTTGCCTGTAGAACGCTGGTGCCGGTGACCATGCGCGATCCGGTTGCCAAGCTTTTCCGCGAAATCACAACCGCCCAGGATGGGGCGGAGCGGGCAGGTCCCCGGTCACTCTCCCTGATCGGAGATTGCCTTGCCCCAGGAACAATCGCCGCCGCAGTCTATGGCGGACACCGCTATGCGCGCGAACTGGGAGAGCCGCCTTTCGACGGCGTGCCCTTCCGGCGCGAACTGCCCCTGCTGGCGGCGGATTGAGGGGCAAATGGCACGTGATCCCCGATACGATGTACTGTTCGAGCCGGTCAAGATTGGCCCGGTCACTGCGCGCAACCGTTTCTATCAGGTGCCACATTGCAATGGGATGGGGCGGGGGTATCCCTCTAGCATGGCCGAGATGCGGCGCGTCAAGGCCGAAGGCGGCTGGGCGGTTGTCTGCACCGAGGAAGTCGAGATCCACCCATCAGGGGATAATTCGCCCTGGGCGGGGGGTCGACTATGGGACGATCAGGACATCCCGATTTTGGCCCGCATGTGCGACGGCATCCACGAATTCGGCAGCCTTGCCGGGATCGAACTGAACCATTCTGGTCGGATGGCTGCCAACCGCTACAGCCGCGAGGCGCCGCTGGCGCCATCGCCCATCCCGGTTTCGTCGCACGATCCCGTTCAGGCCCGCGCGATGGACAAATCCGACATCCGCGCTCTGCGCGCTTGGCACCGCGCCGCCGCCCTGCGCGCCCAGCGGGCGGGCTTTGACGTGGTTTACGTTTATGCCGGGCACCACTTGTCGACCATCGCGCATTTCCTGTCGCGCCGGCACAACCACCGCAGCGACGAATACGGCGGCAGTCTGGAAAACCGGGCGCGGCTCTTCCGCGAGGTGCTGGAAGACACCATCGAGGCCGTGGGCGACACCTGCGCGGTGGCGGTGCGTTTTTCTGTGGACGAATTGTTGGGACCGGACGGCATCACCCGTGACGGCGAAGGGCGCGAGCTGATCGAAATGTTGGGCGAACTGCCTGACCTTTGGGATGTGAACATCAGCGACTGGGCCAACGACAGCGCGACATCGCGGTTCAAGTCGGAAGGGTTCCAGACCGACTATATCTCTTTCGTCAAAAGCGTGACAACAAAGCCGGTGGTAGGAGTGGGGCGTTTTACCTCGCCCGATACGATGGTTTCGCTGATCAAGAATGGCATTGTGGATTTCATCGGTGCGGCGCGGCCGTCTATCGCCGATCCGTTTCTACCCAGGAAGATCGAGGAAGGTCGCCCCGAAGACATCCGCGAATGCATTGGCTGTAATGTCTGTGTTTCGGGCGATCAGCATTTCGTGCCGATCCGCTGCACGCAGAACCCCACCATGGGCGAGGAATGGCGTCGCGGCTGGCACCCGGACCGGATCGCGCCAAAGGCCAGCGACAAGAGTGTTCTGATCGTCGGAGCCGGACCGGCGGGTCTTGAGGCCGCGCGCGCGCTTGGAGAACGGGGCTATCAGGTGACAATTGCAGATGAGGCAGACCGTGCTGGCGGGCGCGTGGCGCAAGAGGCGCGCCTGCCAGGTCTGTCGGAATGGGGCAGGGTGGCCGATCATCGCCTGTACCGTATTAGCCAGATGGCCAATGTGGATCTGTTTTGCGAAAGCGAGATGACCGCGGCCACCATCACCGAATTCGGGGCCGACCATGTGGTGCTGGCCACCGGCAGCACCTGGACGCGTGACGGGCGCGGGCGCGCCAATCCGGCAGGGATCGCGGTGCTGGAAGACAAGCATATCCTGACGCCCGATGACATCATGTCAGGTGCCGCGCCTGAAGGCCCTGTCGTACTGTTTGACGACGACCACTATTATATGGGCGGGCTGATCGCCGAGAAGTTGCGGAATGCCGGGCACGATGTGACGCTGGTGACGCCGGCCACCGAGGTTTCGGCCTGGACGGTGGATACGCTTGAACAACACGCGATCCAGAGCCGCCTGATGGCGCTTGGTGTGGGCATTGTGACGGCGCATAACATGACGGGGCTGAGTGACGGTGCCGCGACGCTGCGTTGTATCTATTCCGGCCAGACGCGTCAGATAGTCTGTTCGACTTTCATACCCGTGACCATGCGCATGCCGCGCGATGACCTTGCGCGCGCGCTGCGCAAGTTGGACAACCCGCCACCATTCGCGGTGATCGGCGATGCTTTGGCCCCGGGGACAATCGCGGCGGCGGTGCATGCGGGCCATCAGTTTGCGCGCGAATTTGGCGAACCGCCTGCAGACGGCGTGTCGTTCCGGCGTGAACTCATCGAATTGGGCCAGTGGCCCGCAACCTGAGGAGCAACCGATGGCGCGAGACGCAAGATATGACATCCTCTTCGAGCCGGTGAAAATCGGTCCGGCCACGGCGCCCAACCGCTTCTATCAGGTGCCACACTGCACTGGCATGGGCTGGCGGCACCCCCAAATGCTGGCAGCGATGCGAGGCGTCAAAGCTGAGGGCGGCTGGGGCGTGGTCTGCACCGAGTATAACTCGATCCACCCCTCGTCTGACGATCTGCCCCATCCTTCGGCCTCGCTTTGGAACGACAGTGACATCCGCGCCCATGCGCTGATGACGGACAAGGTGCATGAGCACGGCAGTTTAGCGGGGGCCGAGCTGTGGTACGGTGGCGCGCGCACCGCGAATATGTTCACCCGCGAAGTGCCGATGGACTTGCATTCGGTCCCGAACCTTGCCGGAAACCCGTACCAGACACGGGCGATGGACAAGACCGATATCCGCAACCTGCGCCGTTGGCACCGCAAGGCGGCCCTGCGCGCGCGCGATGCCGGGTTCGATATCGTCTATGTCTATGCCACCCACACCTACCTGCTGGCCAATTTCCTTGACCCGCATATCAACACCCGCAGTGACGAATACGGCGGTTCGCTGGAAAACCGGACCCGACTGGTGCGTGAGTTGATTGAAGAAACCAAAGAGGCCGTTGGTGATCGCTGCGCGGTGGCCGTGCGCTTTGCCGCTGACGAAGAGATCGGTGAAGACGGTGTGCCCATACATGGCGAGCGCCGCGACATGTTCGCGATGATGGCCGAACTGCCGGATCTTTGGGATATCAACATCGCGAACTATGCGGTCGAGATGGGCAATGCCCGCTTTACCGCCGAGGCGGCGCTTGAACCTTATATGGATTTCGTGAAGGGTTTGACATCCAAGCCGGTAGTGACGGTGGGCCGATTTACTTCGCCCGATACTATGGTCAGCCAGATCAAACGTGGACTCACCGATTTTATTGGTGCGGCGCGACCATCCATAGCCGATCCTTTCCTGCCCAATAAGATCAAGGAGGGGCGAGCTGAGGATATCCGCGAATGCATCGGCTGCAACGTCTGTTATTCCGGCGACAGCCTCGGCATCCCGATCCGCTGTACCCAGAACCCGACCATGGGCGAGGAATGGCGCAAGGGCTGGCACCCCGAGGACGTTCCCGTCGCCAAGGTACCCCGCAAGGTGCTGATCGTCGGCGCGGGGCCCACCGGCCTGGAGGCGGCGCGCGTGCTAGGCAAACGCGGCTACGAGGTGATGCTGGCCGAGGCCACGCGTGAATTGGGCGGTCGCGTCACCCGCGAGGCAGGACTGCCGGGCATCAGCGAATACGCCCGCGTGCGCGATTACCGGGTCCAAGCCCTTCAAGCCTTATCCAATGTCGAGATTTTCCGCGAAAGCCGAATGACTGCGGCGGATGTATTTGATTTGGGCGTCGATCATGTGGCAATCGCCACCGGGGCGCGCTGGCGGCGCGAGCGGTTCGATGGTGCGCTTTATCGCCCCGTGGCCACGCCCGAGGGCGAGGCCCACTTGTTCACCGTGGACGACATTACCGGCGGTCGCCTGCCTCAGGGGGCGACGCTGGTTTATGACGAGGATGGCTATTACCTTGCGGGAGTGATCGCCGAAAAGCTGCGCGCAACCGGACAAGAGGTGATCTATTGCACGCCGCGCGATGTGGTGTCGGACTGGGCCGGTAAGACTTCGGAACGCTGGCAGGTGCGCAGCCATCTTATGAAACTGGGGATTGGCATCGAACTGTCGCATAGCCTGCGTGAATTTGATGGGCAGACCGCAAGTTTGGTTTGCGAATATTCCGGGACCGAAAGGGCCGTTGCCGTGGCTAACGTGGTTATGGTCACGGCCCGCAAGCCCGATGACGATCTATATCATGAGATTTTGGCAAAAGTTGATGGGAATGCAGAAAAATTGCCGTTCACATTGAAACGTATCGGCGACTGCGAAGCTCCGGCAATTGTCGCGGCAGCGGTCTACGCTGGGCACCGCTATGGTCGGGAACTGGACGAACCGGTAGATCCTGACGAGCCGCTTATTCACGACCGCGTGGATGTTGGCGCGACAGTGCCGTCCGCAGCGGGAAATACTGCGGCAAGCGCTGTCTATCTTGAGACGCTAACGCGCTACTATGAGGAAGAGATTGAGGGCGCAGGCTGGTTCGCGGCTCTGGCCGATGGGATGGCCGACAAGGGTCAGGCGGCCAAGATGCGGCTGCTGGCCGATGTCGAAATCTACGCCGCCCGCGCGGTAAAGCCGCTGTTGACCAAATACGGGCTGACCCCGCGCGACGGGGGCGAACTGTCTGCTTCTGGCGCGGCGCAGGGCAAGGCGGATGCGGCAAAGGGTTGGGATACGCTGATCGCGGAGATGCGCGAAACTTTTCCCCGCTACATAGTGGATTTTGCCCGCCTCGAAGCGCTTGCGCCGCCCGAGGATCTGCCATTGCTGAAGGTTCTGACGGCCCATGAAATAGCGGCAATTGGTTTCCTCGACCGCGAGGCTGCGGGGCGCCAGGACAGTCTCGCGCCCGTCGAACATTATCTGGCAACGGGTCGCGCGACATGAAATGGGCAAAGATTGGTGTAGGTATAGTCTTCTTGGCTGGTTTGGGTGCATATGGCGTTCTGCGTGCGCCAGTCGATGCGCCAGAGGCGGCGCTTGTTGTCGAAGAGAGCTGTTCCAGCTGCGATGCGCGCCACAGCGTGATCACGCGATTGCGGGATAAGGAAGCCGCCCAGCCGGACGCGGAGTCCAAGTGATGGTCAAGGTGCAAGCTGCGGTTGCCGCCGCCCTGCCAGAGGACTTCGCCAGCGCCGAGTGCCGATGTTGGGAAATCGACGCGCCCAACCGACACCATCCTCAACAAACGGAGATATGACATGTCCAACACTGCGCGGGTTATCCGCTTTGATCCCAATGGTCCCGCCGATACTGGCCTAGAAGAATGGGACGTGATGGATCCGGCCACGCTGGTCGCGGGCGAACCGGTTCAGCGCGGGCACATCTATCACGAAGGCCCGGGCGAAGGATATATAGCAGGGGTTTGGGACTGCACCGCTTTCACCGAACCGATGCAGCCTTACGGCGTTGATGAATTCATGTTCCTGCTGGAAGGCTCGCTTGTGATGGGGATGCCCGACGGGACGGATGTCACGATCAGCGCGGGGCAGGGGTTCGTGATCCCTAAAGGTCTGACCTGTCAGTGGAAGCAGGAAGGTTACCTGCGCAAGTTCTTTATGATCCTCGATCCCAAGCTGCCAGAAACCGCCGACAACCCGTCGCTGCACCGGATCACGGTGGCGGACCTGTCAATCGCGGCGGACAACGATGCGGTGGAATCCCGAAGGGTCGATTTTGTCAATGCGGCAGGTTCAATGCAGGTTGCGGTGCGGAACTGCGCTCAGAGCGATCTTGCGGATTTGCCTGTGACGGAAAATCAGCTGATTGTTGTGCTTACAGGCCAACTCTCGCTGACCGGAGCTGAGGGCAGCGCGACATTCGGGCCGGGCGAGGCTGCTTATATCGTCGCTGGCGGTACGGTTCGCTGGCAAAACAGCGCCGGTACAAAGCTGATGCAGGCAAACTATTCGGCGAGATGAATTGCCGG
>JBBKVJ010000270.1:0-7691 GCA_037968375.1 Paracoccaceae bacterium
TATCCGCACCTTCCAGCGCATCGTCGGCGCGCATTACGGCCAGCGCCCGGTGATCTACACCACGGTCGATTTCTACGCCGGGTACGATCTGGGCCAGCTGCGCGGCGAGGAATTCTGGCTGCGCTCGGTCGCGGGCCATCCGTCGGAAAAATACCCGGGCGAAAGCTGGAGCTTCTGGCAATATTCCGGCACCGGGCGCATCCCCGGCGTTTCGGGCAATGTCGATCTGAACGCGTTTTCCGGATCGCGCGCGGCGTGGGACGCGTGGCTTCGGCAACGGCGGCTCTGAGCCCGGCTTCGCCCGCCAGGCGCGCCGCCGTCACCGATGGTCGATCAGGCTGACGATCCAGGCGGGCTCACGCAGGCACGAAGAAACCCGGCCGGAATAGCCGCAGTGTAATCGCCCCGATACCGGCCAGCACCAGCGCGAGCACGAACAGCCAGCCCAGAAGCGGAATCAGCGCGATGACCCCGGCGGCCAGCGCGCCGATGCCTGCCGCAAGCGCCCGTGTGCCGACGCTGTCGGGTTCGGGCCGCCCGAACGCCAGCAGCAATCCGACGCCGAAGGCATAGACCGCAACGATGTAGCCCGCGAACCCTCCGACCAACGCGATCAAGATGACCGCCGGAACCAGTATCACTCCGATCAAGGTCATCGCGAACAGGATCGCCGATCCGACCAGGGTCGATTGCGCCAGGAACCCGAACCACAGGTTTCGAAACGGCCTGTCGAGCACGCCGCGCCGCATGTCCGCGAGCGTCTGCGGCACGATTGCCGCGATCAGCGCCGCAAGGGCCGCAACCACAATCACGCCGATCAGGAATTTGCCCACGGCGCGCCGCCAGTCCCAGACCTTCAGATGACGGGTCCCCTCCTCCCATTCGGCGATCTCGCGTCGTTCGATCCGCTCCTCGTCTGCCAGGCTTGCGGGGATTTCCAGGCTGCCGGGGTCCTCTTCGTAAAGGATCAACCGCCCATCGATCCGGGCACCGTCGGTGAAGTCCAGCACACGCGCGGTCAGGCTGACGTCACCGGTTATGATCGCGTCGATCAGCACCTCGTCGCCCGCGATCAAGGCATAGCCCGCGACAGGCCCCTCGATCGCCAGCTTGGCGCCGGAAATACGCAGATCGCCGCCCACCGCGCCGACGCGGACATCATAGCCCGCCAGCGTCGCATCGCCCGCGACCGGACCTTCCAATGTCACATCCATCCCGGCCGCATAGACGTCGCCGCCCACCGCGCCCGCCAATGTCACCTTGCGCCCGGCGAAATGCGCCGAACCGGTGATGTCGGCCGTGGCCCGCACGGTTTCGCCGGCGATGAACAGATCGTCCGTTCCGGCAGTGTCGAAAATCACTGTTCCACCGGCCCGGAAACTGTCGCCTCCGAAATCGAACGCACCTTCGTTTTCCTGCGCCGCCATCGGTGTGGCGGCCAGCAATAGCACGATTGCTGTTGGTATGAGCTTGCGCATGGTATCCTCCCAATCGAATTCGTGATGAAAACCATCAAGCAGCATACACTGCAGCCCGATCCCGACGTTGCGTGAGATCAATGCCGATGATGGCGACTTGGGCCTCCGGCGAAAACGCCGGCTGGATCGGATTTGCGAGCGGCCAACAGCTCAGAGGTGATCTGGGGCCTTGAGCAACCTGGCCCGTTCCTCAAAGCGGGCCTGCGCGCCGGCGAATCGTTGACCGGCGGAACAGCCGGGGGGCGTCGACCCCCTTTCCCTACCCGTCCACCCTGATCCGCGCATTCGTCGGATCGTAGGGGCTGTCCTCGACCACCGTGACTTCGAAAAGATCGCGGAACATCCGGACTTTCAGCTTGGTGCCGACCTCGGCCAGATCGGGGCTGACATAGCCCATGCCGATCTGACGCCCGAACGCCACCGACCAGCCGCCCGAGGTCAGGCGCCCGACCTTGGCACCCTCATGCAGCAGCGCCTCCTTGCCCCAGGGGTCGGCATCCTTGGGTCCGTCGATCAGCACCGTCACGCATTTGAACCGCACGCCGAGGTCGAGCATCGCCTGCTTGCCCTGAAAGTCTTTCGTCAGGTCGATGAACCGGTCCAGCCCGGCCTCGGCAGGCGTCGCATCGCGGCCCAGTTCGGTGCCGAAGGCGCGGTAGCTCTTTTCCTGACGCAGCCAGTTCTGCGCCCGGCCGCCGACCAGCTTCATCCCATGTTTCTCACCCGCCGCCATCAACTGGTCGAACAGATAGTTCTGCATCTCGATCGGATGATGCAGCTCCCACCCCAGCTCGCCGGTATAGGCCACCCGGATCGCATTGACCGGGCACATGCCCAGCTCGATCCTGCGCGCTGAGAGCCACGGGAAGCGCTTGTTCGACAGCACTGTTGCCGGGTCTGCATCCTTGACGATCTCGCGCAGGATATCGCGCGACTTCGGCCCGGCCAGCGCGAAGACACCCCACTGCGTGGTGACATCGTGGATATCCACATGCGCGCCGCCAGCACCGATGAAATCCTCGGCAGATTTCTTCAGATAGTCGGCATCATAGGCCGTCCACGCACCCGCCGAGACCAGATAATAGTCGTTCTCGCCATTGCGCACGATGGTGTATTCGGTGCGCGTCGTCCCCGCTGCCGTCAGCGCGTAGGTCAGATTGATCCGGCCCACTTTCGGCAAGGCGTTGCAGGTGAACCAGTCAAGGAACGCCGTCGCCCCCGGCCCGCGCACCAAATGCTTGGTGAATGCCGTGGCGTCGATCAGACCGGCGGTTTCGCGGATCGCACGCGCCTCGGCCTCGGCATACTGCCACCAAGCCCCGCGCCGGAAGCTGCGGCTGTCGTGATCGAACGACGCGGGAGCATCTACTGGCCCGTAGTAGTTCGGGCGGTCCCAGCCATTCACCTGGCCGAACTGCGCGCCTCGCGCCTTTTGCCGGTCATAGGCGGGCGAGGTGCGCAGCGGGCGGCAGGCCTCACGTTCTTCATCGGGGTGGTGCAGGATGAAAACATGCGCGTAGCATTCCTCGTTCTTGCGCGCCGCATACTCGGTCGTGATCCACGACCCATAGCGCTTGGGATCGAGGCTGGCCATGTCGATCTCGGCCTCGCCTTCGGTCATCAACTGCGCCAAATAATGCCCGGTGCCGCCCGCTGCCGTGATCCCGAACGAGAACCCCTCGGCCAGCCACATGTTGCGCAACCCCGGCGCCGGTCCGACCAACGGATTGCCGTCGGGCGTATAGCAGATCGGGCCGTTGAAATCGTCCTTCAGGCCGACCGTCTCGGAGGACGGCAGCCGGTGGATCATCGACATGTATTCTTCCTCGATCCGCTCAAGATCGAGCGGGAACAGGTCGGCGCGGAAACTTTCAGGCACGTCATACAGGAACCGCGCCGGGGCGTTTCGCTCGTAGGGGCCAAGGATCCAGCCGCCACGTTCCTCGCGGACATACCATTTGGCATCGGCATCGCGCAGCACCGGGTGCTCGGGCATCGTCTTGCGATACTCGACAAGCATCGGGTCCGGCTCGGTCACGATATACTGGTGCTCGACCGGAATCGCGGGGATTTTGATGCTTAGCAGACGCGCGGTGCGCTGCGCGTGGTTGCCAGTCGCGGTCACCACATGCTCGGCCACAATCTCGGCTGTTTCGTCACCCGCAACCAGGTTGCCGCCCTTCTCGATCATCTTGGTGACCGAGACCACCCACTCCGACCCGGTCCAGCGATAGCCATCGACCTGCCAGCGCCGCTCGATCGTGGCGCCATGCTGGCGCGCACCCTTGGCCATCGCCTGAGTCACATCGGCGGGATTGATGTACCCGTCCTGCGGATGGAACAGCGCACCCTTCAAATCTTCGGTTCGGACCAGGGGCCATCTGTCACAAATCTGTTTCGGATTCAGAAACTCATGGTAGACATCCGCGGTTTCCGCCACCGAGGAATACAGCATGTATTCGTCCATCCGCGCATCGGTCTGCGCCAGTCGCAGATTGCCCACGACGGCGAAGCCCGCGTTCAGCCCGGTTTCAGATTCCAGCGCCTTGTAGAAGTCGACCGAGTACTTGTGGATGTGGGTCGTCGCGTAGCCCATATTGAACAGCGGCAACAGCCCAGCCGCATGCCACGTTGAGCCTGAGGTCAATTCGTCCCGCTCCAGCAGCATCGTGTCCCAGCCCGCACGGGCCAGATGATAGGCGACCCCGGTACCTACGGCACCGCCGCCGACGACAAGGGCTTTGACATGGGTTTTCATCGCGCAGGGGCTCCGTTCAGATGGCTCGCCCTGCTTCTATGCCTTGGACCGGGGCCGTGAGTATGCGGCATCGCGACCAACGCCACTACAGTTCCGACATACGGTTTTTCCAGCAAAGGTGAAAAATGTTTTCTACGGAGATGCCCAAATCTTCTGTAACGAGATTGTGAGCTTAACGATTCGTTAATCACCAACTCACTGCATTCATTGCCCTATTGAAAGGTACCAGACATGGCCCTCACGAAAACGTGGCAATATCCCATCGTGCTTGCTGCCGGCTTTGCCGCGACAACGGCTTTCGCGGCTGGCGGGGCTCCAGAGTGGAGTTACGAAGGTTCCAACGGTCCCGAATACTGGGGCGACCTGCTTCCGGACTGGGCAGCGTGCTCGAATGGAACCGAACAATCGCCGATCAACCTGACGGGCGCCCGGCGCGGCCGCGCCGATGATCTCAAGCTCTACTGGAACAAGAACGCGGAATGGGAGGTCGAGAACAACGGCCACACCATCGAACTTGGGGCCACCGACGCAGGCTATGCGACGCTTGGCGGCAAGAAATTCGATCTGTTGCAGTTTCACTTCCACACCCCGTCGGAGCATGCGATCAAAAGCGAACGTTCGGAAATGGAGGTGCACTTCGTGCACCGTGCCGACGATGGTCTGCTGGCGGTTCTGGGCGTGATGATGGAAATCGGCCGCAGAAACGGTGGAAACAGCGGTGGCCGCGATCTGTTCTCGCGGATCATGGCAGTGGCGCCAGAAGAAAAGTCCGAGCACGGTATCGAGCTTGAGCATGTCAATCCGAACGACCTGCTGCCAGCGGCCAACCAGGGATCGGATTTCTACCGCTATGCCGGGTCGCTGACCACGCCGGGCTGCAACGAGATCGTCACATGGACCGTCCTGGAAAAGCCGATCACGGTAAAGAAACCCGCTGTCGAGACGTTCCAGGACATTTTCCCAATGAACGCGCGTCCGCTGCAGGACCTGAATGGCCGCGAGATCACCAAGCGTGGCGGCGGGCGCGACTGACCCCCGGCACCGACATTTGACTGCGCGAACAAGCGCCCCCGACCGGGTCCGGTCGGGGGCGCCTGCATTCAGACTACCCAGCTACGACGCATCAGGATCTGGTTAAGATCCGGTAAATATATTTGATAGGCTTCGGATATCAGCATATTACGCGGGATATCGGCGCTCTTTGCACGCCCCAGGCGGGTCTGCTACCCCTCTCTTCTATGGCCAAGCTCTACTTCCACTACTCGACCATGAACGCCGGCAAATCGACCGCGCTCTTGCAGGCGTCCCACAACTATCTCGAGCGCGGGATGCAGACCTACCTCCTGACCGCCCGCCTTGACCGCCGCGCCGGTGAGGGCCGTATCGCCTCGCGGATCGGGATCGGTGCCGATGCCGACACGTTCGACGCCGCGTCCGATCTTTTCGCGCAGATCGAGGCGCGCCTGGCACAAGGCCCGGTCGCCTGCATCTTCCTTGACGAGGCGCAGTTCCTGACCAAAGATCAGGTCTGGCAGCTTGCCCGCGCCGTCGACGACCTCGGCGTGCCGATCATGTGCTACGGCCTGCGCCTCGACTTTCAGGGTGAGTTGTTCCCCGGCTCGGCGGCACTTCTCGCTCTGGCCGACGACATGCGCGAGGTCCGCACGATCTGTCATTGCGGCAAGAAGGCCACGATGGTGGTCCGCAAGGATGCCGATGGCCGGGTCCTCACCGAAGGCGATCAGGTCGCCATTGGCGGCAATGAGCGTTACGTCTCGCTTTGTCGCCGCCACTGGCGCGAGGCGACCGGCAACTAGCTTTTCGCGCATTTCCGAACGCGAAACCGGTGCCCACGTTCGCTGGAAATGCTTCAGACCGGGTTCGGCAGGTCGCGCCCGTCGAAGAACGCCTTCAGGTTCTCCACCGCCTTCATCCCCATCGCGGTCCGCACCTCCAGCGCTGCGGTGCCGAGATGCGGCAGCAGCACCACGTTTTCCAGCGCCAGCAAACCGCCGGGCACCTTGGGCTCGAATTCATAGACATCCAGCCCCGCACCGCCGATCCGGCCTTCGGCCAGGGCCGCAGTCAGCGCCGCTTCGTCCACCACATCGCCCCGCGCGATGTTGACAAAGATCGCATGGGTCTGCATCGCCGCGAAGAAACCGGCGCCGATCAGATGATGCGTCTTGGCCCCACCCGGCACCGCGACGACCACGATATCGGAAACCGCCGCCACTGCCTGGGCACTTGTCAGTTGTTCCGCCGGAACACCTGCATCCGCCAAGCGCGAGCGATTATGAAACACCACCTTCATCCCGAACCCGTGGTGACAACGCCGGGCGATCGCCTGACCGATCCGGCCCATTCCGATGATGCCCACGGTCTTGCCAGTCACATGCAGGCCCAGCATCTGCGTCGGATGCCACCCCTCCCACTTGCCTGCGCGCACCAACCGCTCGCCCTCACCCGCCCGCCGTGCGGCCATCAGAATCAAGGTCATCGCAGTATCGGCGGTGGCGTCGGTCACGGCACCCGGCGTGTTCGTCACCAGCACTCCCGCTGCCGTCGCCGCGCCGACGTCGATATGGTTGTAACCGACCCCGAAGTTGGCCAGCAATTTGGCCCGGGGTTCGGGCGCCCTGTCGAAGGCGGGCGTGCGGAACGCATCGCCCAGCGTCGGCAGGATCGCGTCGTAACCGCCCAGGGCGGCGACGCATTCGTCTTCGCCCATCGGCCGGGTATCGTTGCGCACGGTCACGTCGAACCGGTCGCGGGCGGCATTCAGCACCGGATCGGGCAGAACGCGGGTGATGAGGATCTTGGGTTTCAAAACAACCTCCCGCCCAGCGGCACATCATGGCCCGGGCCGATCAGCACGACCTCGCCATCCGCGTCCGGCACGCCCAGGACCAGCACTTCGGACATCACCGGGCCGATCTGGCGGGGCGGGAAGTTGACCACGGCCAGAACCTGCCGCCCGATCAGATCTTTCGGCGCATAATGCCGGGTGATCTGCGCCGAGCTTTTCTTCTCGCCGATCTCGCCGCCGAAATCGACACGCAGCTTGAGGGCGGGTTTGCGCGCCTCGGGGAACGGCTCGGCCGCCACGATGCGGCCCACCCGGATGTCGACCTTGAGGAAATCATCGAAGCTGATCGTCATTTGCCCAATTCCCTGCCGCGCTGGGCTGCTGCATGGACCGCACGTTTCAGAAGCGGGGGAAAGCCCGCCTCGGCGTCCATCAGAACTTCAAGCGCCGCCGCCGTTGTGCCGCCCGGGCTGGTGACGTTGATGCGCAGCTGCGCCGGGCTTTCCTCGGCCGCTTCGGCCAGTGCACCCGCGCCAGCAACCGTCGCCCGCGCCAGTTGCAGCGCCAGCGCATCGGGCAGGCCCTCGGCGACACCCGCTTCCGCCAGCGTCTCGATCAGATGGAACACATAGGCCGGACCGGACCC
>JBBKVJ010000271.1:0-5990 GCA_037968375.1 Paracoccaceae bacterium
GGTCGCTGACCTGGCGGATCACGGCGAGGTTGTGGCTGACAAAGACTGAGGTCAGGCTCATCTCGGCCCTAGTCTGCTGAAAGAGGTCGAGCACCTGAGCCTGCACCGACACGTCGAGAGCTGAGGTCGGCTCGTCCGCCAGCACGATCTTCGGCTCGAGGATCACGGCGCGGGCGATGGCGATGCGCTGCTTTTGCCCGCCCGATAGCTGGTGCGGATAGCGACCGGCATAGTCGGCGGGAAGTCCGACCCGTTCCAGGAGTTCGTCGACCTTGTGTCGCCGGCTCTGCCGGTCGCCGATTTCGTGCACCTCGAGCGGCGCGCGCAGGATAGCGCCGATGGTCTGGCGGGGATTGAACGATGAGGCAGGGTTCTGAAAAATCGGCTGCACCTTCCGCCGGAACGCCTTCTCATCGCGTCGGCGCAGAGTGGCGATGTCCTGCCCTTCGATCTCGATCGTGCCGGTGGTCGACCGGATCAGCCCGAGGATCATCCGCAGAAGGGTCGATTTGCCCGATCCGGATTCGCCCACGACTCCCAACGTCTCGCCCGCCGAGACAGTCAGCGAAACGCCGGAGACGGCGGGGAAGGCGGACCCGCGCCCGAATAGCCGGCGCTGTTCGAAGGTCTTGCCTAGGTCCGATATGCGGATCATCTCGCCGGTCACGGCCGCGCCCTCCGCAACGGTGCGTGGATGCTCGGCGTCGCGGCCAGCAGCATGCGAGTATACTCGGCCTTCGGCGCGGTGAAGATGCGCTCGATCGAGCCTTCTTCGACGATCCGGCCCTCGCGCATCACGTAGACCCAGTCGCAAAGCTGGGCCACGACGCCAAGATCGTGGGTTATGAAGAGGATCGAGGTACCCTTGGTGTCGCGGATTTCCTTCAGGAGCGTCAGAACCTGGGCCTGCACCGTCACGTCGAGCGCGGTGGTCGGCTCGTCCGCGATGATGAGGTCGGGCTCGAGCGCGAGGCCCATCGCGATCATCGCGCGCTGCTGCATGCCGCCGGAGAACTGGTGCGGATACTCGCGCACGCGGGCTTGCGGGTCGCGGATATGGACGGAATCGAGAAGCCGCACCGCCGCCTTGGCCGCGCGGCGGATGCTAAAGCCGCTATGGAGTTCCAAGGGCTCGCCGACCTGCCGCCCGATCCGAAGAGTCGGATTCAGAGACTGCATTGCGTCCTGCGGGATCAGTGCGATCCGGTCGCCGCGCAGAGCCCGCATCTCGCGGTCGCCGAGTCCGAGGATGGAGGTCGTCCGCAGATGGAGGCTTCCTGAGGCGATGCGCGCCCGCTTCGGCAGCATGCGAAGGGCGGCGAGCGAGGTCAGCGTCTTGCCACTGCCGGATTCGCCGATGACGCCCACGATCTCGCCCGGCCAGACATCGAGCGACACGCCATCGACGACGCGCAACGGGCCCTGGCGGCGGGAGAACTCGATGCTGAGGTCGCGGACCCTCAACGTCGGCGGGCCGCCTTCGGTCGCGTATTTGCGCGCGTGGTCCATCTCAGTCCCTCAGATGCGGGTCGAGCACGTCGCGCAGCCCGTCGCCGATGAAATTGAAGCCGAGGACGGAGAGAAAGATCGCCATGCCCGGAACGATGCTGAGCCAGGGTGCCTGCGACATGAAACCCCTGCCGGTGGACAGCATGTTGCCCCAGGACGGATCGGGCGGCTGAGCCCCAAGGCCGAGAAACGAGAGCGCCGATTCCAAGAGGATTGCATAGGAGAATGCCACCGCTGCCTCGACCAGCAGCGGGGCGAGGATGTTGGGCAGGATCTCGCGGAAGATGATGCGCCCGTGGCTCATCCCGACCGCGCGGGCGGCCTCGACATATTGTTCACGCAGGACCACTTCGGTCGCGGCGCGGGCGAGGCGGGAAAATCCGGGGATGAACACGATCCCGATGGCGATCATGGCGTTGAAGATCGAGGTGCCGAGGCTGGCCATCAGCACCACTGCCAGAAGGATCGCCGGGAATGAGAACAGAAGCTCCATGAAGCGCATCAGCACGAGGTCCACCCAGCCGCCGAAATAGGCCGCGACGACACCGATCAGTGTGCCGAAGACCAACCCCACCCCGGCGGCGATGAACGCGACCTTCATCGAGATCTGCGCGGCATAGATCGTGCGGGACAGCACGTCGCGCCCAAGCTCGTCCGTGCCGAGCGGATGCGCGCCGCTCGGCCCCTGAAGCATCGATGCCACGTCGAGATCGAAGGGCGAGTAGGGTGCCACTGCCGGCGCGAAGATCGCGCAGATCAGGATTGCGCCGATGATCGCGCCGCCCACCATCACGAGCCGCCAGCGGTGGAGATCGAAACGGCTGAATGCAGCGATCATGCCCGGCTTCCCTTGACGAGCCGTGGGTCGAGAAGCCCGACGGCGAGATCAACGATCAGGTTCACCACAAGGACAAAGAGCGTGATCGCCAATGCGGCGGCAAGCAGCACCGGATAATCGCGGTTGATGATGCCGACCAGTACCAGCGAACCGACGCCTGGAAGCCGGAAGATGTCCTCGATCACCACCGCGGAGCCGAAAAGGAACCCGAACTCGACCGCCGCGACGTTCAGATAGGGGATCAGGCTGTTGCGGAGCGCGTGTCGGCGGATCACCGTGCGTTCAGATGCGCCTTTGGCATTGGCGGTGCGGATATAATCGCTCGACAACACCTCGATCATCGACGAGCGCATGATCCGGATCAGGAGCGCCGATGAGACCAGACCCAGCGACAGCGCGGGCATGACCATTTGCTTGAGATTCGTCACCGGGTCCAGAGTAAAGGGCGTGAACCCTCCCGGCGGCAGCCAGCGCAGGTTAAGTGAGAAGAGCATGATCAGCAGCGTCGCCAGCCAGAAATTCGGCACGGCGCCAAGTATCGTTGCAGTCAGCGTCAGCGACTTATCGAGCCGCTTCTGGTGCCGCGAGGCGGCGGCGATACCTAGCGGCAGTGCGATGATGTTGGCTACGAGAAAGGCGAGCGTGGCAAGCTCCAGTGTCACGGGAATGCGACTGAGCAGCTCCGGACCGACGGGGACGCTGTTCTGGAAGCTGACGCCGAAATCGCCGCGCATCGTCTTCAGGAACCATTCGCCGTATTGGACCACCATTGGCCGGTCGAGCCCGCGTTGCGCCTCGAACCGGGCAATGGCCTGCGGCGTCGCCTCCATGCCGAGCGCGGATTTAGCCGCCGATCCTGGCAGGACATTGATGGTGACGAAAAGCACGACCGACGACGCGAAGAGCGTGAGTGTGAAGGCCACGAGTCGGGTCGCGATCAGTCTGACCATGAAATTTCGGATGCCCCCAGAACGGATGATACGGCGCCGGTTGGGCCACGAAACGCCCACCCGCCACCGTTTGTCAGATCGTCATGCTTCCAGCCAGGCATCCTTCAGGGTCTTCAGGAACCCGCTGCGCATCGGCTTGTAGTTCTTCAGCTTGTCGGTATGCGCGATCAGGAGCCAGGCATTGACCAAGGGTACGATCGGCATCTGTTCCAGCGACATGTCCTGCTGCGTGAGATAGAGCGCCTTGCGTTCCTCCTGGGTGGGTGCCGATTTGGCCGCGATGAGGATCTCGTCCATGTCGGGGTCGCTGCTCTTCTGGACGTTCAGCGCGGTGCCACTCGCGTAGTTGTTGTAGACGAAATCGTCCGGATCGGCGAGTGGGCTGACCCAGTACATCGCCGTCATGTCAAAGTTGCTCGGTGCCCAGATTTCATCCCAGTAGCGCGGGATCTCCATCGTGTCGATCGTCGCCTTGATGCCGACCGCGGCAAGGTTGGCCTGGATGATCGGTGCCATCGACACCATCGCCGGGAAGGACGAGGCCATCGTCAGCGAGGTTTCGAACCCGTCGGGATGACCGGCTTCGGCCAGTAGCGCCTTCGCCTTTTCGGCGTCACCACTTGGGCTGAAATACTCAAGCCCGGCATAGGCCCAGTTCCATTGCGGGATCACCCCGCCAAGGATCGGCGTCGCCTGCCCGAAGAAGGTGCCTGCCACAATCGCTTCGCGATTGATAGCATGGGCGATGGCCTGCCGGACTTTCGGATCATCCATCGGTGCTGTCGAGTTGTTGGGCAGGAGCCAATAGAACCGCGAACCCTCCAGCGTCTGACCCACCAAGCCCGGCGTCGCAAGGATGGTCTGCCAGTCCTTCGGTGGGATCTCGTTCGAGAAGTTCACCGTGCCCGACAGGACCGCGTTGGTCAGCGCCGTCACGTCGGCGATGAGGTGCATTTCCAACCCGTCGACATAGGGCTTGCCTTCTTCGTAGAAGTCGGGGTTCTTCTCGAATACCACCATCGAGCGCGGCTGGTAGGACACAAACTTAAACGGACCGCTGCCGATCGGCTGAGCGTTGAGGTCGTGTCCGGATTCCACCAACTTCTTCGGCACGATCGACGAACCGGGGAAGGCCATGTAGGTCAGGAATGGCCCCGTCGGCGCAGTCAGGTCGAAGCGCACGGTCAGCGGATCGACGACGACGACGTCCTTGATCGTCGCCACCTGGGAATCGTAGGCATAGCCCGAATCCGGGGCGCGAAGACGGTCAAAGGTGAACTTCACGTCTTCGGCGGTCAGATCGTCGCCAGTGTGAAACATGACGCCCGGCCGGAGCTGGAAGGTATATTGCAGACCGTCCTCGCTGACGTCATAGCTTTCTGCGAGATCAGGGTAGGGCTGTGCGTCCGGGTCGAGCGACATAAGCGTTGAGTAGATCTGTTCAATGACGACATGTGACATGCCCGAGGGGCCAAGCGCCGGGTCCATCCCAGCCGGGTCGGCCGAAAATCCCAGCCGAAGAATGCCGCCGCTTACCGGCGTGCCATCCTGCGCTTTTAACCCGCGCGGCAAAAACGGCAGGATCGCGAGAGCCGAAGCCGAAACCAGCAGCGATCGGCGTCCGATTCCGGCCTGCGGTGATGTGTCGGTGTGTCCGGATTTCATGATTAATCTCCCTCGATGCGCAACGCATTTCCCCATCCGAAAACTTGAATGGACTTTCACTATAAGACAGCCCAAGATCGAGTCAATCGCGATATACGGGAGACGGCAGCGGCATCTGGCAAGGTCGGTCAATGGGTCCCGCCACGCTGGCAGGCGCGTCAGGACAGTGAACATGTGCCAATATTTGTTGGAAATAGAATGTCAGATAGCATGGGCAGTGAGGGCCAAGATCCCTCCAACGGGATCGCGCTCGGAGCAAAGCTCCGTCATGCAAGACGCTTGCACAAGCTGACACTCAAGGTTGTGTCGCACAGAATCGGTTGTTCCGAAAGCATGCTTTCGAAGATCGAAACCAGCCGTGTCACGCCGAGCCTCGGAATGCTGGCCAAGCTTGCCGAGGTTCTCGGCACCTCGATCGCAGCGCTTTTCAACGACGAGCAAGGGCTTCCCGTCACCGTATACCACATGGGAGAGCGGCAATCGATTGACCTCGGAGCGAAACGCGATCGTCACACAGTGCTGGAGCGGCTGATCCCCTATGCCGAAGGACGACTTCTGAACGCCAACCTGCATGTCGTCCCGCCAGGCGGCGGGTCAAACGGCACGCTGAGCCACGCTGGCGAGGAGGTGGGGTTTGTCATCGAAGGCTTCGTGGAACTGACAGTGGACGGCAAGGCGACGCTGCTTGGCCCGGGCTCGTCGTTCTTCTTCGGTTCGTCCATGCCGCACAGCTATCGCAATGTGGGAGCGACGGTCGCGCAGATCGTATGGGTGAATTCGCCGCCTTACTAGGCGGGTTTGAACGCGCGGCAAAAGCGCAATGGCCAACCTTCTTGGTCTTGCGGCAAAAAAAGGGCGGCCCGAACCGGACCGCCCCTTTATAGTCTTGACAGCCTTTACCTTGAAGCTGTCTGGATCCCCAGAAGCGGCGTGATGCGGCGAACCGCGACCCGCCGGTTGGCGCGGATATCGCCTTCGCTAGCGACCTTGAGGTAGCTTTCGCCATATCCCTGCACGACCATGTTTTC
>JBBKVJ010000272.1:0-5651 GCA_037968375.1 Paracoccaceae bacterium
CCCGGCCGGGGCTGTCGCGCAGGCGACGGCGGCGCTCAGGTGGTTGCGCACGGCGGGCACGCAGCGGTTCTTCTGGAAATACTGTTCGACCTTCGATTCCACGCCGCAAGGCAATATCGGCCCGGTGGCTGAGGCTTTGATGGCGCAGCTGGGGGCCCGGCAGACCATCTATTGCCCGGCGTTTCCCGAGAATGGCCGCAGCATCTTCATGGGTACTCTCTTCGTGGGGCGACAGCCGCTGGCCGAAAGCCCGATGAAGGACCATCCGCTGACCCCGATGCGCGACAGCAACCTGATGCGGCTGCTGACACCGCAGGTGACGGGCGAGGTCGGTCTGGTCGACAGGCTTTGCGTGGCGCAGGGGCCGCAGGCCGTCCGCACCGCGCTGGACCGGCTGGCGGATCAGGGTGTGGCGCATGTTATCGTCGATGCGGTAGCCGATGCCGATCTGTCGGTGATCGCCCAGGCCTGCCGCGACGATGCGCTGATCACCGGCGGCAGTGCCGTTGCGATGCCTTTGCCGGGGCTCTACCAAGTGGCCGGGCTGTTGAGCGAGGCTGGTCGGGTCGCCACATGGGATGTGCCGAAAGGCGGCAGCATCGTTCTGTCGGGCTCGTGTTCAGCGATGACCCAGTGTCAGGTCGCGGCTTATGCGCATGCGGCGCCCAGCTACAAACTGGAACCGCTAACCCTGACGCGCGATGGCCTTCAGCCGGTGCTGGACTGGCTGGCCAGGCAATCCGGAACGCCCTTGATCTATGCCACGGCAGCGCCCGCCGATGTGCGCGCAGCGCAAGACGCGCTGGGGTGGGATCGTGCCGGGGCGATTGTCGAGAAGGCTTTGGCCGACATCGCAGTTGCCGCACGGGACGCGGGCGTTCGGCGCTTTGTCGTTGCCGGCGGTGAAAGCTCGGGCGCGGTGACCCAGGCGCTGGGGGTCTCGCGCCTTGATATCGGGCCCGAGATCGCGCCGGGTGTGCCATGGTGCTTTTGCGACAGCGCAGATCTGCCGATCGCCCTGGCGCTGAAATCAGGCAATTTCGGCGATGAAGACTTCTTTGCCACCGCCTTGCGGAAACTGGAGACGCCATGAGCGCCGATACCGCGCTGCGAGAACTGATCTGCACCCTCGCCAAGTCGCTGTATGACCGGGGATTGACCGGCGGGTCGAGCGGCAACATTTCGGCCCGCACCAAGAATGGTGGGCTATTGGTCACGCCGACAGGGTCAAGCTTCGGGCGGCTGGACCCGGCGCGCCTGTCGCTGTTTGACGCCAACGGACGACACACCGACGGTGATAAGCCGACCAAGGAAATGCCGCTGCATTCGGCGTTTTATGAGACCCGTTCGACCGCAGGCGCAGTGGTGCATCTGCATTCGTGCCATGCGGTGGCGCTGTCGATGCTAGAGGATACTGACCCTGACAATTTCCTGCCGCCGCTGACGCCCTATGCGATCATGAAGCTGGGCAAGGTCAAGCTGTTGCCGGTGTTCCTGCCCGGCGATCCCGCGATGGGCGAGGCGGTGCGCGGGCTGGCGGGCAAACGCAGCGCGGTGATGCTGGCCAATCACGGGCCGGTGGTGGCGGGCCGCGATGTCGAGGCTGCCTGCTATGCCATCGAAGAGCTGGAGGATACCGCGCGGCTGGCGCTCTTGACGCGCGGCATGTCGGTCAGGGCGCTGAGTGCGGCGCAGGTGCGCGATGTGGTGACGCGCTTTGATGTGGACTGGGACTGAGACGATGCTGTTCTCTGCCAATCTCGGATTCCTCTGGGCTGACCGCCCTTTGCCCGAGGCGATCCGCGCGGCCAAGGCGGCGGGGTTTGATGCGGTCGAATGCCACTGGCCCTTTGACGTGCCTGCGGCGGATGTGTTGGCGGCGCTGCACGAGGCGGGCCTGTCGATGCTGGGGCTGAACACGCGGCGTGGTGCGACCGGTGAAAATGGCCTGTCCGCCTTGCCGGGACGTAAGGATGAAGCGCGGGCAGCGGTGGATGAGGCGCTTGCCTATGCCGCCGTGACAGACACCGCCAATGTGCATGTCATGGCCGGGTTCGCCCAAGGGCCCGAGGCCGAGGCGGCGTTCGTCGATACCTTGCGCTATGCGTGCGAAGCCGCCGGGTCGCGCACGATCCTGATCGAGCCGCTGAACCGCTACGATGCGCCGGGCTATTTTCTGACCACCACGACGCAGGCCGAGGCGATCATCACCAAGGTCGGCGCGCCCAATCTGAAACTGATGTTCGACTGCTATCACGTACAGCTGACCGAGGGCGATGTGACCCACCGGCTGGAGCGGCTGATGCCGATCATCGGCCATGTGCAGGCCGCGTCCGTCCCCGACCGGGGCGCGCCGGATCATGGCGAGTTGGACCACGCCCATATCTGGGCGGTGCTGAAACGGCTTGGCTGGCAGGCGCCGGTGGGGGCCGAATACAAACCGGGGGGTGATACCGAGGCGACACTGGGCTGGCTTTCAGCCCTCCAGAAAGGCTGACTGCACCTTTCGCAGCGCAAAAATATCCTTGTCGTCGACGATCTCGACATCGTTCAGGCTGACGATCTGGTCCTTTTTGACCGGCTTTTTCAGCTTGATGTGATGCGCCAGTCCGATCGGCAGCGCGTCCAGCCGTTGCGACAGCGTCGCCGGAATCGCCTTGGCCCAGACCTTGTAGCCGCCCTCACCGTCCAGCATCTCGCCCGCGGCGAAATCACTCTTGGCCGTCGCCACCGCATCGGCGCGCCAGCGTCTGGACGATCCCGTTGCTTCGCCGCGCAGGCAGGCGGACAGCACCGAGACACTGGTCTCTAGTCCGATCAGGTGAAACGGCCGCCACATCGAGCCGTACCAGCCCGACGGATCGGTCATCAGGCCGTATTGCCTGAAGCAGCCCCGGGTATATTCGCTGGGTGCGCGAAAGGTCACGAACATGCCCCACTGAATGTTGTTCATGACGACCCGCCCATCGGGTTCACGGCTGGCGGCGATATCGACAAGGCCCGCCTTGGCCAGCCTGCCACCGTCGCTTTCGGGCCGGAACACTGTCGCCAGATCGTGCAGGCCTGCTGGGTGGAACGCCAGACCGTCCTCGGGGCAGTCAAGTCCGGTGGCATTGGCGACGGCGGCCATTTCGATCGCCGCCTTGGTGCCGTCGGTGAACGAGTTGTACATCTTGGGATTGAAGTCGCCCTTGGCCACCTCTTCCTCGGACCAGCCGAAGAAATCCCAGACCGTATCAGGCGTCGAATAGCGGTAGGGCGGGGCAAAGTTCATGCCCTTGCCCGCGGCGACCAGTTCAAAGCCGCAAGCATGAACCCAGTCGACAAGTTCGCAGATCGCGGCGGGCTGATCGCCGTAGGCCATCGAATAGACCACGCCCTGTTGGCGGGCCTTGTCGGCCAAGTAGGCGCCGCACATTACATCAGCCTCGACATTGACCATGATGACATGCTTTCCCGCCTCAATGGCCGCCAGCGCATGGCGGGTCCCGGCCAGCGGGTGGCCGGTCGCCTCAATGATGCATTCGATGTCGGCAGCGGCAAACAGATCGGCGGCGTCGTCGGTGATGCAGGTGGTGCCGTCGCGCACCGCCTCGGCCACGGATTTTGCGCCATATTGCTCTGCCGCCCAGCCGGTGCGTTTCAGCGACGCCTGTGCCTTGGCGACATCCAGATCAGCGATGCCGACGATATCGTAGCCTGCGATGTATTTCGCCTGCGCCAGGATCATTGATCCGAACTTGCCCGCCCCGATCAAACCGATGCGGATCGGGCGGCCTTGGTCGACACGGGCGGCGAGAAGCGAGGAGAGGTTCATCTGGGGGTGCTCCGGGGCTTGTTTGCGTCATCCTAGCATCAGAATTTCAGGAAAACAGTGAAGCCCTGCTAACATGAGCGTTAAGATTTATGGATTGATCTTGGTGATTGTCCGCGCTGTTCTGCGTGGAACAGGGGGAAGCCATGGCTGCGCTTAAAACCAGGGATGGATCGAATGTCAGCCTGGCGCGGCGCGCCTGGGCTATCCGGCGCAATGCCTTGCGGATGGGCGAGGTGCAGGGCCAGGGCTATATCGGTCAGGCGCTTGGCGTCGCCGATGTGCTGGCGGTGGCCTACTTCCACGCGCTGAACTACCGCCCGGGCGAGCCGGAATGGGAGGGCCGCGACCGGTTCCTCCTCTCCATCGGCCATTACGCCATCGCGCTTTATGCCGCGATGATCGAGGCCGGCATCCTGCCCGAGGACGAGATCGGCACCTATGGCATGGATGACAGCCGGATGCCGATGTCGGGCATGGCGGCCTATACGCCGGGGATGGAGATCACCGGCGGCTCGCTGGGCCAGGGCCTTGGTATCGCTGTCGGCATGGCCTTGGGGTTGAAGCGCAAGAAGAACCCTGCCTTTGTCTACAACATGCTGTCGGACGGCGAACTGGGCGAAGGCTCGACCTGGGAGGCGGTGATGTCGGCGGTGCAGTGGAAACTCGATAACCTGATCGCCATCGTCGATTTCAACGACCAGCAGGCCGACGGCAAGACCACCGCAGCGCTGTCGCAGGTGCCCGAGGCGGGCCGCTGGGCTGCCTTTGGTTGGCACGCGCAAGAGGTCGACGGCAACGATATGGGCGCGGTCGTCGCGGCCTTCGATACCGCCCGCGCACATGAAGGCGCGCAGCCCCGGGTGATCATCTGCCAGACCAAGATGTGCAAGGGCATCCCGTTTCTGGAAGACCGCGAGATCACCCATTTCGTGCGGGTTGAGCCCGAGGAATGGGCCCGCGCGCTGGAGATACTGGACGCGGAGAAACCGCTATGACCGATCAGTACCTGTCCCGCCGCCGCTCGAAATACACCGCCCGCACCGCGCCCACGGGAGAACGGCTGGCGACCTCGGCGATGATCGCCTCGCTGGATTCCGAGGGGCGGGAAACGATTGCGGCGCCGTTCGGCCATGCGCTGGTCGATCTGGCGAAGACCCGCGAGGATATCGTCGGGCTGACGGCGGACCTGTCGAAATACACCGATCTGCATGTTTTTGCCAAAGCCTACCCCGACCGGTTCTATCAGATGGGCATGGCCGAGGCGGTGATGATCTCGGCCGCCGCTGGTCTGGCGCGCGAAGGATTCACGCCGTTCGCCACCACCTATGCCGTCTTCGCCTCGCGCCGGGCTTACGATTTCATCATCATGGCGATTGCCGAAGAAAACCTGCCGGTCAAGATCGTCTGCGCGCTGCCCGGCCTGACCACCGGCTATGGCCCCAGCCATCAGGCGACCGAGGACCTGGCGATCATGCGCGGCATGCCGAACCTGACCATCATCGACCCCTGCGATGCGGTCGAGATTGATCAGGCCACCCGCGCCATCGCCGATCATCCCGGCCCGGTCTACATGCGGCTGTTGCGCGGCAATGTGCCGAACGTGCTGGGTGAATATGGCTACCAGTTCAGGCTGGGGCAGGCGCAGATGCTGCGCGATGGGCGCGACGTGCTGTTCGTGTCTTCGGGCTTTATGACCATGCGGGTGCTGGATGCGGCGAAAAAGCTGCAGGGCGATGGCGTCGATTGCGGCGTGCTGCATGTGCCGACGATCAAGCCGTTGGACGTGGCAACGATCGTCGCCGAGGCGGGTAAGGGCGGGCGGCTGGTGGTGGTG
>JBBKVJ010000273.1:0-4978 GCA_037968375.1 Paracoccaceae bacterium
CGCTGTATCTTGGGCTGTGGCTGTTTTAGAGCGTCCTGTCGGGGCTGGAATCGCTGATGCCGCAGGCCGGACCCAGGGCAGCGGCTGACTGCGGACCGCCGCTCGCAACGGCTGAGGTCGCCGCTTTATGGTGGGGCATCTCCTGCCTTCGATCGTCGCACCAACGGTGACGTAGCGGCTGACCGTCGTGCTGTAGACACGCCTTCGGCGTGATGGGGCGGTCAGCCGCTGCCTGGCGGGCTGCGCCCTTTGTTCCGGGCTGGGGTGTTTCTGAGGTGTTTCAACGCGGGGTTCATCCCGCCTTGACTACTCGCGCGCGCCGTTGTCGCCTGCCGCGATCTGCGGGCGCAGCAGGGCCTGATTGTTGTCGTCATCATCGTCGTAGACAACCGATTTCTGCGCACCGGGAAGGCTGTCGAAACTGGCCATCAGCTGTTTTGGAAACCAAGTATGGCCGACGCTGCTAAACTCGGGGAAACTGCGCAGGATGCTGGACGTGACATTGGCGCATGATGCCTTGCCCGCTGCACCATTGGCCTGAAACGCCGCGATCAGCCCGTCGGCAGTGGCGCGGCTGACCGGCACCTCTTGCACCACCACGCGCCAGGTAACGCGGGCATGATAGTCGACGTAGATCTCTTCCATCCGGGGGGTGATCCCGTAATGCACGTCATTGCGTTCGGGCGACCCGGGGTTCCACCAGGTGCCCGCCGGATCCCACATGATCCGCTGCGCGCCGTTGACCATCACGGCGGTATGTCCGCCCTCGCCCGAACGGTTGTTGATGACCGTGTACAGCGTCACCGCCGAAGGGCCGTTATGGCTGTAGATCGCGCGCTGCACTTCGGCCTCGGGCGCCCAGACGGGCTCGGCGGTGGTGCTGCAGGCGGCAAGTGTCATGGCCCAGAGAAGGGCGAGGATCGGGCGCATCGGCGTCAGACCTTTCCGGGTGGATCGTGGATCAGGAGTTGAAGATGGCGAGGAAGATCAGCGCCGCGATGCTGACGACCGCAACACGGACCGACCAACGGACGAAGCCGTCAAAGGTCTTTTCCTGCGCGCGGATATCCATTTCGCCGGGTTTGTAGTCTGACATGCTTTTGGTTCCCTCGAATTTGACCGGTGTCTGCGATAGCCGATTCAGGCGCCAGTGTCACGGGGGATCGGCTACGGCTGATCGGTATTGAGCGTGGTTTGCAGATCGGCGGCCAGGCGGAACCCGATGCGGGTCGGCTCGGCGCGGTCTGGTTCCTTGGGAAGCGCCCTCAGCATCACGTTCAGCTGGCTTACATGCTGGATCAACTGGGTCCGGGCCCCGCCATCGTCGGTGCCGTAAAACGTGACGATGTCAGGCGCGAAATAGCCAAGGCCCTCGATCCGCAGCACACCGGCATCGCCGCCGGTAAAGCCCATCGCCACCTCCTGCGTGTCGTCCAGCTGCTCTTCGAAGTTCTGGATGAACAGGATCAGCCGCTCATAGGCCCATTGCGCGGGGCTTTTGTCGGCGACAGGTTTTTCCGCCAGCCCTTTTGGCAGCGGCTTTTGCTCGGCGGTCTTCGGGGTATCGGGGTTGCAATGCACGACATGCGCGGCCGGCATGGCGTGGCTTTCCTCGATCTCGGCCGCGGTCTTGATCTCGTCACCGTTCATCTTGTGCCCGCTGATAAACCCAGGCGCCATCTTCGCGCATCTCGCGCGACACGTCACCCCTGAGGAAGAGGTGATTGACATGCGCCACCGCCTCGGCCAGCGCCAGCCCGTATTCGCCGGGCCCGATCGCACGCTTGAACAGCGGCAGAAAGCAATCGGCGGCAGTGCGCGGCCCGGACAGGTGATCCAACAGACGCGCCAGCGCGCCCTCGTGGTTCTCGGCCAGTTGCCGCATCCGCGTCGGCAGCCCGGTGTAGGGCAGCTTGTGACCCGGCAGGACCAGGTGATCCTCGCGCGCAAAACCGGCAAGTCGGACGCAGGCGGCCAGCCAGTCGGCCACCGGATCGGCCATCGGTTCGGTCGGATAGACGCCGAGGTTGGGCGAGATCGAGGGCAACAGCTGATCGCCGCCGATCACCAGGTTGTCGTCGCGACCCCAGAGCGTGAAATGATCGGGCGCATGGCCCTGACCAAGGCGGATATCCCAGGTGCGGCCTGCGGCGCGCAAGGTGTCGCCTTCGTCGAGCCGGGTAAAGCCCGTCGGCAGCGGGGCGACCACGTCGGCAAAGTTGAACGGGCGTTCTGTCGAGCGTTCGGCCAGGATCGCCGGGTCCATGCCCGCGCTGCGCCAGAACGCAAGCGCCTCGGGCGTCGGGCGATCTTCCTCGTCCAGCACCAGCATCCGGGCGAACAGCCACGCGGTGCGGGTGGTCAGCAGTTCCGCACCGTGTTCGGACTGGAACCAGCCCGCAAGACCGACATGATCGGGGTGATGATGCGTCACCATCACGCGGCGCACCGGACGCCCGGCCAGCGGCCCGGCCATGATCCGCGCCCAGGTCGCCTTGCCGCGCTTGCTCATCAACCCGGTGTCGATCAGGGTCCAGCCGTCACCATCGTCCAGCGCGTAGACATTGACGTGATCCAGCGCCATCGGCAGCGGCAGGCGCAGCCAGAGGATGCCGGGCGCGACCTCGATGGCCTCGCCTTCCGGCGGCGGGGCCTCGTGCGGATAGCGGATACCGGCATCAGCCATTGCGCGGCTGCGGTCTGGCCTGACCTTCGCTGCCGCGTAGGTCATTGCCGGTCAGGCGCGCCATCTGCTGTTGCTGGCTGGCGGGGTCGAGAAGGTCCATCTCGGCCAGAAACGCCTGCGCAGTGTCGCCGCGCAGCGTGGCGGCAACCGTGCCCCGGTGCGAGATTACGACCTCGCCGCCGTTGCGCGCCACGAAGAGAAACCCCAGATCCTCGGCCATCAGGTGGCCAGATCGTCATTGGACAGCGCAAAAAGATCATCGGCGCCGATCCGCGACGCCGCCAGTAGTGCGCCATGTTCCGGCAAAAGCCGCCCGATATGCACCCGCGCCAGCGCCGTGCGATTGCCGTTTCCACCTTCGGCCCCGATCTCGGCAGCGGCGGCCTTCAGGTGGAAATGCGCGCCCAGAATCAGCGCGAAGGCGCGCAGATACGGCACTGCGCCTGCAAACCGCGCCTCGGGCGCCTCGGCCACCAGCGCCTCGGTCGCCTCGCGCAGGGTCTCGGCGGCGGCCCAGACCTGCTCGGCCAGATCGGGCAACGCCGCGCGCGCCGTTTCGGCCTCGGCCTGAACCTCTTCCAGAAGATGAAACGCCGCCTCGCCGCCATCCATCATCTTGCGCCCGACAAGGTCCATCGCCTGAATGCCGTTGGTGCCCTCGTAGATCGCCGTCACCCGCACATCGCGCAAATATTGCGCGGCCCCGGTTTCCTCGATGAAGCCCATGCCGCCATGCACCTGAATGCCGGTCTCGGCCACCGCGATACCGGTGTCGGTGCCATAGGCCTTGGCGATCGGCGTGAGGAGTGCGGCGCGGGCCTGCCAGTCGGCCTCGCCTGTCGCGCGGGCCATGTCGATGGCCACCGCGCAGGCAAGCGCGATGGTGCGGGCGGCAAAAAGTTCCGCCTTCATCGTCGCCAGCATCCGCCGCACATCGGCATGCTCGACGATGGCCCCGGTGCCGCCCGCCTTGCCCTGTTTGCGGTCCATCGCATAGGCCAGCGCGTGCTGATAGGCTCCCTCGCCCGCACCGATGCCTTGAACGCCAACGCCGAGGCGGGCGTTGTTCATCATCGTGAACATCGCCTTCATACCCTGATGTTCCTCGCCAATCAGCCAGCCGGTCGCGTGATCGTAGTCCATCACTGCAGTGGGCGAGCCATGCAGGCCCATCTTGTGCTCAAGGCTGACAACCCGCAGGCTGTTGGTCTTGCCGGGCGTGCCACTGGCATCGGGAATGCGTTTTGGCACCATGAAAAGGCTGATCCCCCCGGTGCCCGGCGCCGCATCCGGCAGCCGCGCCAGCACCAGATGGCAGACGTTTTCGGTGAAATCATTATCGGCCCAGGAGATGTAGATCTTCTGCCCGGTCACGGCATAGGTCCCGTCGCCATTCGGCTCGGCCTTGGTGCGCAGCGCCCCCACGTCCGACCCTGCCTGCGGTTCGGTCAGGTTCATCGTGCCGCACCATTCGCCCGAGGCGAGCTTGGGGATATAAAGCGCCTTCAGCGCGTCAGAGGCGTGATGCTCCAAGGCCTCGATCTGGCCCTGGCTCATCAGCGGGTTCAACTGCAGCGACAGACAGGCCGCCGCCATCATCTCGTTGACCGCCGTGGCCAGCGTTTGCGGCAGACCCATGCCACCATGGGCCTCAGGCGCCGAGATGCCCATCCAGCCACCCGTGGCCAAGGCACGGTAGCCCTCGGCAAACCCCGGCGAGGTGCGCACGATGCCGTTTTCCAGCCGCGCGGGATGCAGATCACCGGGGCGCTGCAGGGGTGCCAGAACCTCTTCGCAAAGCCGCCCCGCCTCGGTCAGGATCGCGTCGGTCACATCGCCCGTGGCCTCGGCATAGCGCTCGGTGGCCGAGACCTGAGCGTAATCGACGACATGATCGAGGAGGAACGAGAACTCGGCGATTGGCGCGCGATAGGGCATTGGACCTCCGATGGACATGGCGCGCTTGGCATTGCGACGCGCCCGGCATATGTGCTGTGACTTATGCGCCGACCCTAGGCAAGCCTGCCTTCCCATCAAGCCGAACGCCACGTCACGACTATGATCCAGACCGAAATCCTTGCGCCCGGTACTGCCGGGATTGCGCAGGCCAGGGCGATCCTTGTCGCCGGTGGCCTGGTGGCATTTCCGACCGAGACGGTCTACGGCCTTGGCGCGGATGCCCGCAACGACCGCGCGGTGGCGCGGATTTTCGAGGCCAAGGGCCGCCCGCGTTTCAATCCGCTGATCGTGCATGTCGCCGATATCGACGCCGCAGACCGCATCGCGGTGTGC
>JBBKVJ010000274.1:0-16752 GCA_037968375.1 Paracoccaceae bacterium
GTCGTTGAAATCCGACCGGGGCCCATAGGCGCCGACAAGGGTTTCGGCCCGCGCCGCCAGCCGCTCCAGCCGCGCCGACAGCGCTGGCAAGGATTTCGTTGCCTCTGCCGCCGCATCCGCCGCCTCGCGCGCCGAGGCCATCGTGGCGTTCGCATTTTCGACCACGCCACCGGCACGCAGTTCCGACAGCATGATGCGGATCTCTTCCAATGCCGCGCTCAGCGTCGGCGGCAGGGCGCGGGCCGCTTCCGTGCCGATCAGCGCATCGACGCTGTCCAGCATCCGCGTCGCCGAGGCGATCAACTCTTCCGCCTCAAGCGAATTGGCCTTGGCCGCCAGTGACCGCAGGTCCTCGACCAAGGCCGGGAATTGCTCGGATGCCGTGGCAAAATTCGCAACCGCCGCATTGGCGCGCTCCAGCGCCTCGGTCAGGTTGGTCAGCGCGCCGCCCTCGCGCAGATCACTGACCACCGACCGCAGATCGGAGATCGCGGATCGCAACTCGCCCGGCAAGGCCTTGGTTTCTTCGTCGTTCACCAACGCCCGCGCATCTTCCATCAGCGCCACGACCGCCCCCGGCACGGCCACGGTATCTTCCGACCGCGCCAGCTGTTCGAAGCTGTCCATCAACGTGATCGCCTTTTCGATCATCTCCTCGATCGGCAGTTCGTTGATCCGCTGCAGGAAACCCTCGGCGGTGGCGGTGAAATCGGGCAGTTCGGACTCGACGCTGGGCAGACCTGGCAGCGGCTGCGCATTGCGGTCGAAGGTGGCGGCCGGCACATCATCAAGCGTCACCAGATCGATCACCAGCGCGGCACTGAAGATGCTTGTGGTGCCCAGCTTGGCCCGCAGACCTTTCGCCACCGCCTCTTCGAAAAAGTCGAATGTCTCGTCCTCGCCGGCTTCGGCGGGAAGTCCCAGAAGGCTGGGCTCGATCTCGATATTCGCGACCAGCCCGACCTCGGGGCCGATCTCGGTTTCGGTGATTTGCGCGGCAATCGCCGAGACCTCGCCGATCCGCAACCCGCCCAACCGCACCGGTGCACCGGCGGACAATCCGCTGATCGAATCCCCGAACGACACCGACATCGACACCGCATTGGCCGCCGACCGGATGAACGCGCTTTGCCGGGCCTGCGATTCGTCCTCGTAGATGTCAAAGATGTAGCCCTCGCCGACCGGCGTGCCGCCTTGATAAATCTCGTCGAACCCAAGCCCGCCCGCCACCAGCGCCGCAATGCTTTCAACGTCCAGTGAAAAGCCGCCCGAGCCGAACGAGACGGTAAACCCCGAGGTATCCCAAAACCGCGTCGCGGTGGTCAGCCGCCGGTCATGCGGCGCCTCGATGAAGGCATCCACAACGATGGAATCACCGTGGATAGTCAACCGTGGCGTTTCCAGCCGACCCACCTCGATGCCGCGAAAGGTGATAGGCGCGCCGCCGCCCACCAGCGTGCCATCATTCGTGCGCAGCGTGATCCGCGTGCCTTCGAACCCCGGACGGATCAGCGGCGGGGTTTCCAGCGCTTCGAAAACGCGCTTCGGCTCGGATATCTCGTTATCCCAGATTGCCTCGATATAGACCCCGGATAGAACCGTCGACAGGCCGGTGATGCCCCGCGCCGACACTTCGGGTCGCACCACCCAGAACGCCACGCTTTCATCCAGAAAGGGGACAACTTCCCGGTCCATCCGCGCCCGCACCACGACACGCTCAAGATCGGCGGTAAAGCCGGTGTCGATGACCGATCCGATCACCACATCGCGAAACCGGATGTTGGTCTCACCCGGTGTCACACCGGCGGCGTTCAGGAACGTGATGTCGATCAGAGCGCCGCGATTGGAATAATTCTGCCAGGCGACACCCAGCGAGACGACGACGGCCAGGATCGGCACCAGCCAGACGAACGACAGATTCCGCCACGGCGACTTCCGCTTGGCGGAGATATCAAGATCGGCTGGCTCGGGCGCACTCATGTATCGTCGGCCTCATAGGCATCCCAGATCATTCTGGGGTCGAAGCTCTGCGCGGAAAGCATCGTGAAAGCAACCGAGAGTGCGAAGCTGACCGCGGCAATTCCGGGATTTACGGTTGCCACGAAATTCAATTGCACCAAGGCTGACAAAATTGCCACAACGAAGACGTCGATCATCGACCAGCGGCCGATGAACTCGACCACCTCATAGAGACGCTGGCGCCCGTGGCCACGAATCACCTCGGGGGATTTCACGCTGATCGCGAGATAGGCGATCGACAGGAATTTGCCGATCGGGATGACGATACTGGCGACGAAGACGATCAGCGCGATCCCGTACGAGCCATGCTCGAACAGATCCCAAACGCCGCCCAGGATGGTGCTTTCGGTCTTCTTGCCCAGCGTCGAGGTCAGCAGCATTGGGTAGGTGTTGGCCGGAATATAGGCGATGATCCCGGCGACAAGCCAGGCCCAGACCCGTTGCAGGCTCTGCTGGTCGCGCAAACGAAGCGGCGCACCACAGCGCGCGCAGACCTGCGTCTGGCCCGGATGAACCCGACCGCAGACCGTGCACCCAACCAGCCCGGCGCGCCGCGCAGTCAGGACCTCGTGCGTTCTTCCAACGTTTTCCAAATCGTCAACCTGCACATGAAATTGTCCTTCAGCACCGTCACCAGTACAAGTGCCACGAACGCCCAGAACGCGGGCCCAAGCGACACCTGCGCCAACCCGGCCACCTTGACCAGCGCCACCGCCACGCCGACGATGAAAATCTCGGCCATCGCCCAGGGCTTCATCGCCTCGGCGATCCGGAACGCCTGCGTCGCATAGCGCGCCGGCGCCCAGCCGATCGCCATCGGCGCCAGCGCATAAAGGATCGCGCTGAACCGCAACAACGGCAGCACCACGATCAGCCCCGCCACCGCCACCGACAGCGGCAGCATCAGCCCCTCCGAGAATGCCATCACCGCATCAAAGACCGAGCTGCGCTGGATCCGCCCGCCCGCTTCAAGTTCGAGAAACGGAAAGAACACTGCGGCGAACATCAGAACGAAGGCGGTCGCGGCCAGCATCACGATCTGCGTCAACGCGCCCTCGCGCGGTGCCATCAGCACCGTACCGCAGCGGTGACACCTCGCCCGCGAACCGACAGGCACATCGGTGATCCGGTGCAACGCATCGCAGCGTGGACAGGCCACCAGACCCTCCGTCGTCCCTGCCAGTTCTACGCCCGATCCGTCCACTTCAGCCCCTTGGCTCAGGTTTCCCGGCCATGCACAACGGCAGGCCTACCGATCAGAGTAAGGCCTCGTCCCGGGGAAACAAGGGAGATGGCACGCTGAGGGCGCTCATGTTTGTTGCCTGAGGCTTCGTAGACTTGGTGCTATTTTCGGTAGAGTTTGGAAAACGCCCTCAAAAATGCCCCATCTGCGCCGCTGGCGAAGTGCTGCGACTGATCGCGTCAGCCTACTGCGCGAATTCGTGTGTGAAATTCATAATCACTTGCCGCATGCATTGAACCGACGGAACAGCCGTGCGAAATGCACGTAGTTGCAAATTGCGGAATTTTGACGAATGTCTCTTGAATTGATTGGTGCCGGATTTGGCCGGACCGGAACTCTCTCGATCAAATTTGCCCTTGAGCGGCTCGGCTTCGGGCCGTGCCATCATATGTATGAGATCAGGCAAAGGCCCGAGACGCTGGTGCAATGGCAAAACGCGATGCGCGGCGCCGCGATCGACTGGAAGGCGGTCTTCGACGGCTACAGATCGCAGCTGGATTGGCCCGGTTCGGCCTATTGGCGCGCACTGGTAGAGGTGTTCCCCGAGGCCCGCGTCATTCTGTCGGTCCGCGACGCCGATGAGTGGTATACCAGCATTGCCAGCACAATCCTGCCATCGATCACCTACGAGATGCGGCGCAGCGAACACGACCTGTCGCGGGCGATGTCCGAGATGATCTACCGCACCGTAGCGGAAGGTATCTTCAGCGGGCGTCTGGACGACCGGACCCATGCGATCCGCATCTTCAACGCGCACACCGAAGCGGTGCGCGCCGCGATCCCGGCAGAGCGGCTGTTGGTCTTCGATGTCAAGGAGGGCTGGGCGCCGCTTTGCGACTTTCTTGGCTGCGACGTGCCTGACGAGCCGTTTCCACGGGCCAATTCGACCGAGGAATTCCTGCAACGCAAGCCCGCACTGGCCGAAGCGCTCGCCAACGGCAAGATCGTCGACTAGGCGGTCTCAGCCACCCGAGATGCGTCCGAACATATGGGTGCCGAAGCCAGCGTAATCGTCGAGGTTCACCGCCAGCGCATCGGTGATGCACGCAGAGATGTCGTGGCGAAAGCGGTGGGCGCGCAGTGCGTCGTGCCGGGTGGCAAAGACATTGTCCTTCGCCGTCAGCGACCAGAACGCCGCGGGATCGACGCGCGCCTCGGTCACCGGCACCGGGCCGATGCCGAGCGCTTTGCAGATCAGATCGTAATAGTCCCGCGCCCGTACCGGCTGGGGGTGCACCAGGTTCGCTATCTGCCGCACCAGTGCGCCCTTGCCGCCGTGGTCGAGAACCGCCTCGGCGAAGTCGGCAGGGTGGATATAGGACAATCGCACCTCGCCGCCCCTGGCCAGCCGCAGCGGCCCGCCCGCGCGCAGGGTTTCCAAAAGCGCCGGATCGCGGTTGTGGTCGGGCAGGCAGCCCAGCAAAGCGCCCCGGCCCAGCACGTGATGGGTGCGAAAGATCGTCCAGTCGCAGGCGGCCACGCGCTGCCAGGCCGCTTCGATCTCCAGCTTCGCGCGGATGTAGGGATGGCGGGTTCTGTCGCGGTCGACAAGCAAAGCGGTTTCGTCAATCACCCGGGTGCCGTCGTGATCATACAGCAGGCAACTGCTGATCACGGATACCGGTGTGGTTCGGGCTGCCGCGAACCCGGCGAGCGTCGGGATCAGCGACGGGCTGAGGCCGACGAGGTCGAGGATGCCGACAGGGGCGCTTGCCCCACATGCCTTTTCAAGCGCAGCCAAAAGCTGCGCGGGGGGGCATTCCTTCAGGTCGATCTGGAGGTTTCGACACGTGTCGCCATCACTGTCGGCCGAAAGCGACAGCGACACCGCCCTGATTCCGCACCCGGCCAGAAGAGAGGCCATAGCAGACCCGATGACCCCGGTGCCGCCGAGGGTCAGGAAAGACGTTGCCGGTGCTGCCTTTGGCATGACTGTCGCCACCTCATTCCAATGACCATGCCCGGTGAATCAGAAAGCCGGACCTTAAGGTCCGGCTTTACTTAAAATGATCTGATCGCCAGCGTTTAGAAGCGGAAACCGCCGCGCAGCGCGATCGTGTGGTTCTGACGGCTGTCTTCGGTGCCGTCGTAGGCATAGCCCTGCATCTGACGCCCGATCAACTCGAGACCGACGAACATCTTGTCGGTAACGTTCAGTTCTGCGCCAAGACCGAAGTTCATGCCACCCGAAGTGCCGTAATCGCTGCTTGCGGCCGAGTTTCCGGCAAGCAGGCTGACACCGGCGAAGCCATAGAGCATGATCGGCATGGAGCCTGCGCTGATTTCGGTACCAAGCTTGAACTTGGTGTCGAGCAGCCAGGTATCGTAGGCGCCATCTTCGCCGTCGTTGGGCGTGCTGGGAGTATCGTTGCCGTCGATATCGGCAATAAAGCTCAGTTCAGCACCCACGATCATCCCATTCGCCAGCGAATGGTTGTATCCGACAAACGCGCCAACGGCCGCATCGGCGTTCAGTTGGTAGTTCTCGTCGTCGTCATCGAAATTCAGCGCCGAATCGCCGCCGACGTTGTTCAGCGAAATACCGGCATAGAGCCCGTCAAAACTCTGCGCCTGTACGCCCTGTGCGCCCGCCATCAGCGCCGCGGCTGAGACCAGTCCCGTTGTTTTGCAAATATCAAATGTCATTTTTCCCTCGTTCTCACTTGCAAGTGTTTATATATCGACTTTCACCCTTGATGACTCAAAATCCAGCTGAGTGGAAGGGTAGCGCAAGCCTCGCGTCCAATCGAGCCCAAACCGTGTGCATTTTTGCAACATGGCTGCGATCCGGTTTCTTCCAGGCGCCGCTCTCCCGCACCACGCGGCAAAAGAAAATGGCCGGATCCTGCAGGGTCCGGCCAACTGGTCTTCGATACGCCCTGGCGCGGCCGCTTAGAAGCGGAAACCGCCGCGCAGCGCGATCGTGTGGTTCTGACGGCTGTCTTCGTTGCCGTCGTGGGCATAGCCCTGCATCTGACGCCCGATCAACTCGAGACCGACGAACATCTTGTCGGTAACGTTCAGTTCTGCGCCAAGACCGAAGTTAATGCCACCCGAAGTGCCGTAATCGCTGTCTGCGGCCGAGTTTCCGGCAAGCAGGCTGACACCGGCGAAGCCATAGAGCATGATCGGCATGTTTCCAGCACTGATCTGGGTACCCAGCTTGAACTTGGTGTCGAGCAGCCAAGTGTCGTAGGCGCCATCTTCACCGTCATCGACATCATCGGTCGTGTCATTGCCATCGATATCGCTGATAAAGCTGAGTTCGGCACCGACGATCATGCCATTGGCCATCGACATGTTGTAGCCGACGAACGCGCCAACGGCCGCGTCGGAGTTGAGCTGGTAGTTATAGTCGTCGTCATCGAAATTCAGCGCCGAATCGCCGCCGATGCTGTTCAGCGAGATACCGGCATACAGCCCGTCAAAGCCTTGCGCCTGGGCACCCTGAGTGCCCGCCATCAGCGCAGCCGCCGATACCAAGCCTGTTGTTTTTACTACATCAAATTTCATTGTCCCGCTCCTGCAAGTACTCTTATTCAATTAAACACGGTGCGCCCGTGCAGAGATTACCTAACGTGAAGAAACACCGTTTTGCGGCCTGTTTCAAGGCTTCTGACACGGCGATCTGTCCAATGGCACCAAGACCTTTGCAAATATGCCACAGGACCAAACCATCCCCGATCATGACGCGATGTCGAAGCCGGGGCTACGCCTGCCGCTGTTTCGCTGCGGCTTTCAGCACCTGAGCGGCACAGGCCTCGCGGTCAGGATAACCATCGGCGCGCCTCGGCACGCCTGCAACGCCGCGAATGACACGCGGCACCATCGCCGCGCCCGCCAGTTGCTCGCAGGCGTATCTCGCCGAGGCAATCGCCTGAAACTGATTGATATTCTCTTCGAATACGACAAAGGCGAACAGCTCGTCTGCCGCACCGGGTTTGGGGTTCTTGAAACAGGCGGCATCGACGATCCCCGCGACCGACTTGAGCGCCTTGTCGATGGCCAGTGCGTGCACCTTGACGCCGCCGATGTTGATCACATGGTCGTCGCGGCCAAGGATCAGCAATGCGCCATCCGGCCCCCACTCGGCCCGGTCGCCGGGATAGAACCAGCCATCGCGAAACGCCATCCGTTCGGCCTCATCATCGGTCATGTAGCCCGGGGCCATGTAGCCGTTCCTGATTCGGACCGTGCCCGGAACGCCCGCGCCGCATGGATTACCTTCGGCATCGACGATTTCGACCTCGCCGTCGCGCTTCTGCCCGCGTGACTTGATTTTACCATCCTGGCCGAGCGTGCGCACATTGATGAAGGCCTTGTTGGTCTCGCTCGATCCATAGGCGTGATCGATCCGTGCAAAGCTTAGCAGGACATGCCGGGTCAGGTCGGCATCCATGTTGGCTCCCAAAACCTCAGCCACCGCGATTTTCGGGTCCAGTACGACACCGGCCAGTTTGTTTTGCATCTGCACTGGCGATCCCGACACCATCGTGACCCCTGCCGCGTGCCATTCCTTGGGCGCCAGGCCTGCATGGATCGGACAGCCGTGCAGAATAGCGCCCAGCGCCCGTGACAGGAACGGGCGGCTTGACGGCGGAAAGAGCGATGCAAACTGCGTCACTTCGGGGTCGAACTCGCCCCGGATCGCCATCGTGCGGTCGAAGACGATGCGCTGGCTGAGGGCCAGAAACTTCGGATAGCCGGTCGTGCCCGAGGTATGGACGATCAGCCATTCGTCCTCAGGGTCGGCGTAGCCGTCGAACCGGGCCCCGCCAATCTCGACCTCGGCGGGCGACCAGCCCGCATCGATGGCCAGCGTCGTGCCCTGAAACCACGCCGGGACCGCGGCGTCAGTATCGCCGTCCGCGTGCAGCCAGTGCGTGACCTCGAAGAACTGCGAAAAGTCGGTGTCGCCACTTTGCTGCACAAAGCGCGTACCCAACAGCGACGTCGCCAGAACCGTAGCCAGCACCACAAGCGTATCGGCGGACCCCAGGCAAACCGTCGCACCGCGCCCGATGCCGGCGGCCTGCATCCTAAGCGCGAAGGCCTGGGCGAGCTTCCAGACCTGATCGCGCGAATAGGTCGCATCGGGATACTTGATCGCGCCGCGTTCGGGCGCCTCTTCGGACCGCTTGCCAAAGGCGAAAGCGATGTTCTTTTTCTGCTCCATTCGTTCCCCTCCGGTGACCGGCAACGCTTGCGTCTAACCTCTTGTCGCGATGAAATCGAGATAGATCCTCTGGCATTCGCGGCGACGCGGCGTGCCGTCCAGCGTCACCGGAATCTGCGCCGTCACCAGAATCTGCTCTGGCGTCGACAGCGATCCGAGTGCCTCGAGGCAGGCGGCGTGGGCGCGCGGCACGACCCGGTCGGCCTGGCTGGTGTCGTCAAGTTCGACGAACGCCAGAACACCGCCGCCCGCCTCGGGATCCGGGTTCTGGAACGCGGCGGCACGCCGGACGCCCGGCACCGCCATGAGCACGGCATCGATGCTGGCCGGGCTGATCTTGGTGCCGCCGACGTTGATCAGATCATCGGCGCGCCCGACGATGACCAATTCGCGCCGCACGCCCCACCGGGCCCTGTCGCCCGGATAGAACCAGCCGTCGCGGAATGCCTCGGCGCTGGCCTCGGGCGCGCCCAGATATTCCGTGACCATATAGCCGTTCCGGACCCGCACCCGGCCCTCTTCGTCAACCTCGCAGGGCCGTCCCTCGGGATCGACGATCTCGACCGTGCTGTCGGCGGGCTTGCCGGTGGTGATCAGTTGGCCATCATCCATCGCCTTGACGTTGACGAAGGATTTGTTGGTCTCGCTGGCGCCATAGACATCCTCGACCACCTCGAACTGCCGCAAAACCAGTTCCGCATCTCGGTCGGCAAGGGCGGCACCGCTGACCTGCAAGACATCGAATTTCGGCGCACCCGCGTTCTCCTTTGCCCATTCCACCGCCTGGAGCGGCGCGCCGCAGACAAGATTGACACCGTGGTGATGCATGAACGCCGGATCGACGCTGTCGACAATCGTGCAGGCGTTCAGAAGGGCGGCAGTGGCCCGCACATGAAACGGCCGGGTGAAACAAGCGAAAAGCGAACAAAGACGCGTCTCCAGCGGCCTGAAATCGACACACGCGGCCATTGAGCGGTCGTAGACATAGGCCTGGCTCAGTTCCATGAACTTGGGCGCACCGGTCGTGCCCGAAGTATGCAAGATCCACCACGGGCGCTCGGCATCGGCAAAGCCGATTTCGCCCGCGTCGGTATCGGTGAGCACCGCGAATTTTGGCGACCAGGTGTGATCCATCAAAATATAATCGATCCCGTCGCGACCTTCGACTTCGGGCGATCTCAGATAGTGGGTCGGCCGGATCGCGGAGGTCTCGATCACCGCTTGGCCCAGCGACACGAACCGCGCGCCCAGCCGGGCGGCGGCGAACATCGCACCGACCGAGGCGATCATGTCGGTCGTGTCCAGCGCCACGGTCGCATCGGGCCCGATCCCGTGCGCGCGCATCTTGCGGGCGAAGACATCCGACACGATCCAAAGCTTGCCATAGGGCAGCGTGATATCCGCCGCGATAATCGCGGGCAGGTCCGGATGCGCCTCGGTCAGGTCTCGAAATGCCCGCGCGATGTTCTTGGCATCCGACATCGCGCTACGGCTTCCCGACCCATTTCTGCTGCACGCCCTGCAGCAGCACCTGCTGGCAGAGCAGCCGCTGCGGCGCACCGTCGTCATTGCGCGGAATCCTGTCGATCGGGCGCAGGGCCTTTGGCGAGAACACGAACCCCAGCTTGGCCTGACACAGTGCTTCGGCCTCGGCCAGACAGCGGTCCTGGTCTGCGTTATCGTCGAATTCCACGAAGGCAAGCACCTCGTCGGCCGCGCCCGGCTTGGGGTTCTTGAAGGCCGCGGCACCCCTGACGCCCGGTACCGATGCGATCACCATGTCCACCAACAGCGCGTTGATCTTCTGACCGCCGATGTTGATCACATCGTCCTCGCGGCCGATCACGTCCAGAGTGTCGTTGTCACCCCAAAGTGCGAAATCGCCCGGATAGAACCAGCCATCCCGGAAATGCCGTGCCGTCGCTTCGGGATCGTTCATGTATCCTGGCGCCAGATAGCCGTTGCGAACCCGCACGGTGCCCATCACCCCGGGCGGGCACGGCTGGCCCGCGCTGTCGACGATCTCGACCACGCTGTCCAGCCTCAGCCCCTTTACCGAACGCGAACCGTCTGCATTCAGGGCATGCAGATTGCGGTAGGTCTTGTTGGTTTCGCTTGCGCCATAGATGTCAGTCACCGTCTCGAAACTCTGCAACAAGAGATCGCGTACCGGATCGGTCAACTTGGCACCACTGACCTCGATCCGGGCGATTTTCGCAGGCAACCGTGCGTCCGCCAGGAATCTGCCCGCAGCATCGGGCGAGGCGACCACGAGGTTCACCCCCGCCCTCAGCCAGACCCCCCGGTCCATCGTGTCGACGATGGTGCAGGCATTCAGAAGCGCGCCCATCGCGCGGGCCAGGAACGGGCGGCTGGCATACCCGAAAAGCGACACCATCGTGGTTTGACGATAGGGGAAATCGCCCGTGATCGCCGCCGTCCGATCCCGTACGACCCGCTGGCTGAGCGTGATGAACTTGGGCTGCCCGGTGGTGCCCGAAGTGTGCAGGTACAGCCAGGGTTCGCCCAGGTCCTCAGGACCCTCATGGAACGGTTCGGGGGTGAACGTCACCCTTCCTTCGCCCGGAAACCAAGACGCGTCGATCGTCTCGAACGGCACGTTCTTGCTGCCTTGCACGTCGGGCGATTTCAGGAAATGGCTGGGCCGAACCACCCGCGTCGTGGCCAGAACCTTGCTGGCGACGATCATCCGGGCCCCCAGAAGCGACGTCGCCAGAAGTGTGGCCAGCGACACCACCGGGTCGTTGGTGTTCAGCGCCACGAGCGCGCCGCGCGCAATGCCCCGCTCGTGCATCCGGGCCGCGAACCGCTCGGTGATTGCCCAGAAATCGGCATAGGACAACATCCGGTGCTCGGACAGAAACGCCGGAAACGCGCGGTTCTCTGCCGCCACCGCGCGGAACGCCGCGCCTAATGTCGTCTCGTTCTCGTCGGTCATTGTCCTGTCGGGTCCTTCGCCCGGCCCGCCCATCAGGTCCGAGCCTTCATCTCAGCATAGATCGTCTTGCACATGAACCGCTGCGCACCGCCATCCAGCGCCCGCGGGATGGCGTTCACCGGAACCAGCCGCTGCGGCATTCTCAGTTTGCCAAGCTGGCTCAGGCAAAGTGCTGCGGCGCGTTCCGTGCAGGCCTGCGCATCCACGCCATCGTCGAAAATAACGAAGGCAAGCAGCTCGCTGACATCGCCGGCGGCGGCATTCTCAAAGCTGACGGCATCGGCGATCCCGTCGACCGATTTCAGCAATTCGTCCACCTCGGCCACGTTGATCTTGACGCCACCGAGGTTGATCACATCGCCCGAACGCCCGGCGATCCTCAAAGCACCCTCGGCCCCCCAGGACCCCAGATCGCCGGTATAGAACCAGCCATCCCGGAACGACTTCGCCTGCGCCTCGGGGTTGTTCAGATACCCGTCCGCCAGATATCCGTTGCGGACCCGGACAAAGCCGATCTCACCCTTGGCGCACACCCGGCCCGCGTCATCGACAATCTCGATCTCGCTATCCAGCGGTCGGCCGATGTTGCGGATGCCGCCATCCCCGGCCACGGCCTTTTCGGTCTTGAAGCTGCGGTTGCTTTCAGTCGAGGCATAAACCTCGATCACGCGGTCAAAGCTTTGCAGCAGATGCCGTGCCAGCCGGTCCGGGGTCTTGGCGCCACCGACATGGACCTGCGGCAGCTTTTGCGGCAGCACGGTCTGGCCCAGCAAGTCCGAGACCTGCTTGACCGATCCATGCAGCAGGTTCATGCCCGCCGCCTGCCAAAGTGCGAAATCCCGGCTGCGCAGGATCGTGCAGCCATTGATCATCGCGGCCAGCGTGAACGTGACATAGGGCGGCGCCGAACAGGGGAACAGGCCACAGAACACCGTCTTGCGCTCGACGAAATCGTCGCCCAGTGCCGCCAGCCGGCGCGACATCACCGCTTGCGACAGCGTCAGGATCTTCGGCGTGCCGGTCGTGCCCGACGTACTGAAATAAAGCCACGGGGCATCGGTATCGACAGTCTCGGCCCCGGGATCGAAAGCGGCCATCTGCCGGTCCTCGCGGGCCCAGCTGTCGTCGATCAGCGTGTATGCCGGATCGGTCGCCTCTGCCGCTTCGCCCGAGGCCAGGAAATGGCTTGGCTGTTCGACCGCCGACACAGCGGCTGCGTGTTTCGCTGCAACCCAGCGCGCCCCGATCAGCGCGGTCGCCAGCATCGCGGGCAACGCCACCAGAATATCGTCCGAGGCAATCGCCACCAGCGAGTCACGCGCGATCCCCGCGCCCTTCATCCGCTGTGCGAACGCCCTGACGATCCGGGCCATCTGCGCGTGATTGAACGCGCCCCGGTCGTCGATCACCGCCAGAAAATCGGGGGTGCGTTCGGCAGTGGCAAGAAACGCCTGTCCTACGTTCGACACGACTGTTGTCTCCGAAATCGAGCGTCACGGGTCTCGGACCCTGAAAATTCGGGTGCACTATTGGCGTCTCGCCGCCGCGATGTCCAGAACCGACGCCCGGAGTGCCAGCCTCACAAACCAGAACGACAGGGGTCATACCCTTGCTTGCATGATCGACGGTCAATCAGATGTCGGTAGCCGACCGCTACCTACGCATGTGTTTGATCGGCAAGCCCATCTCAAAATCCGCCACGGGTCAATGGCAGAAGGTAACCGGAAAAGATCACAAGGGAAGTGGTGCCGCTGAAGGGACTCGAACCCCCGACCCCATCATTACGAATGATGTGCTCTACCAGCTGAGCTACAGCGGCGCCCGGCGGCGCATTTAGCAGGGATGCCGCGCCTGCGGTAGCCCTATTTTTGTTCCGTCGCGGCGGGTTCCGCATCGGGTCTGGGGTATGCACCGCCACCGACCTCGGGACTGGGGCCGGTATCAGGGCCCATATCGGCGTCGATCACCTCGGCTTCGGCCACCTGATCGTTCGGGACATTGCCTTGCGGCTTCTCATCCGGCTTGCTCAGCGCCCCCACGATCAGCGGCAGCATCTGCGCGCCATGCGGCAGGCTGATCTCGCGCTCGGCCGGTTCACGCCAGGCCAGCGTGTCGAAGCCGCCGCAATTGTCACAGATCGGTGCCCAGTCGGACTGGATGTTCGAGCAGGTGTCGCACACCCATTGCGGCCCGCGCGAGGCGGTCAGCGCCCGCGCCAGCCAGCCGCGCACCAACGCATCGTCGCCGCCTTCGCCACGCTCGATTGCCGCCATGATGGTCAGCGTGCGTTGCGTCGGATGCGCGGTGGCCAGATCGCCCAGCGAACGACGCGCCTCGGGGAAGTTCTCGGCGGCGATGTTCAACTCGGCCAGCAGCAGCTTGGTTTCCTCGTGCTCGGGCTTGATCGACGTCAGCGCCCGGAACCGTTTCAGCCGCTCTTCCGGGGTCTCGGTCGGCTGGGCCTCGGCAAAGGCGGCGGCCAGATCGGGATGCGGCTGCGCGGCCCAGGCCTTTTTCAGGATTCGCACCGCATAGCGCGGCTTGCCTTGGGCGATATAACTGCGCGCTGCCATCGCCGCCGCAGGGATCAGGTCGGGCGACAGACGGTTCGCCTCAATCGCCGCCTCGCGCGCCTCGATCGGGCTTTCGTCATCCAGCACCACGCGGGCCTCGGACAAGGCCAGCAACGCATCTCGTCGCCGGTAGACATCGCGCGGCAGGGCGCCGCTTTTCAGCTTGGCGCCCAGAGTCTGGCGCGCCCCCTTCCAGTCGCCATCCTCGGCTTGCAACCGCAACAGAATGTCCTGCGTATCCTCATGCTTGGGCTTCAGCGCAAAGGCCTTTTCCGCCAGCTTGAGCGCGGTCGTGGTATCGCCTTCGGCCAACCGCTGCTTCATGATGCCCCGGATACCCACAAAGCGGGTCCGGTCATCGGCCAGAAGCTTTTTGTAAGCCTCCTGCGCCGCCTGCGTATCGCCTGCGACCTCGGCCGCCTGCGCCTGCAACAGATTGGTCAGTTCCGGACGGCCCAGCAGCCGCTCGGCTTTCTGGGCCTTGGCCAAAGCCACGCGGCCTTCACCCGATGCCACCGCCATCATGCCGTCGGCAAGGGCCTGAAACCCGCGCCGCTCCTGATTGCGGTCGAAATAGCGCGAGATCGCGGTCTCGTCGCCGGCAAAGAACCGGAAAAACGCCAGCAGCAGCCCGAGGATCTTCAGGGCCAGCCAGACCGCCACCAACAGCGCCACCGTGATCACGACGATCTGGAACGGACCCAGGTCGAATTCCCAACCCGCGACCGAAACCTGCACGCCACCGCCGGTTTCCATCAGCATGCCCGCGCCCAGCGCCAGTGCGGAAACCAAAGCGACGAACAGAATAATCTTGATGAGGGACCAGAGCATCTAGGGTTTCCTCAATTCTGCGTCAGGGTTTCGGCCAGCGCCGTGGCACCGGCCACAGCCCCGGCACGCGCCTCGGCCATCGCGCGCCAGTCGGCCATCGCCGCCTTGCCCGCGTCGGGCAGCGTATCGAGCAGTTCCAGCGCCGCCAGCAACTCGCCTTCGGCCAGTGCCGCCTCGGCCCGCGACAGGATCGCGTTGGGGTCCGTGCCGTCGCGCGGTGTGATCGACCGCGCCCCGGTCTGCGCCTTCAGGAAGGCACCGAAACGTTCCATCGGGCCATCGTCGTCGCTGACGCTGGACCGGATCGTGGCGGACAGTGCGGCCCGCGCCGATTCGGGATAGCTGCGCTGCAATTCGGTCATCGTCGGCACGCCGGTATCGGCGGCATTGCTCAGCGCGGTCGGAATCGTCGCCGTCGTCGCACCGGACAGATCGCTCAGCGCCGCCGCATAAGGCCCGCCCGCGTCCAGCGATGCCTGCAACCGCGACATGGCAGCACGCGCCACGGCGGCCTGTGCTGCAGCACTCGCCTGTTCCTGCAACACCACCGCTTCGGCCTCGACCTCGCCGATCCGGGCCCGCGCCTCATCGGCCAGCGCTGCGATCTCGGCGCGCTGATCGGCCAGTGCTGCGCGCATGTCGGCCACGACCTTCGCCGTCGCCTCGCCCGCGTCGCCTGCGATCAGGGGGCGCGCCTCAAGCTCGGCAATCCGGCTATCCATCGCAGCCAGCGCGTCAGAAACCGATGTCAGATCGCTGGAGATCGCCTCAAGCTGTCCCGACAGCGAGGCCTGCAATTCGGCAAGGGTTTCGGGCGAAACGCTGGCGACACCGCCACGTTCGTCCAGTTCGGCCCGCAACTGCGCCAGATCGTCGGCCACCGCAGTAGCGCCAGCGGCCTGTTCGTCGATCCGCGCCGACAGCGGCGTCAGGTCCATGCCCGCCTCGCCGCGCAAAAGGTCGGGATTCGACAGCCACAACACGCCGATACCTGCGGCCACGGCCAGCGCGCCGCCCATCAGACCCGCCGCAAAACCGCCACCCGAACCCTGGGCCTGGCGCTGGGGTTGGCCCGGGGGTTGGGTCATGGGCCTTGCATCGGCCGGTCTCTGATCGACGGCTTTGCGATCCGGTGCGGTTGTCGTCGCCGTCTTTGCCGCGCCGCTCTGGCCGGGGTCGGATTTTGCGCTGTCGGATGATATCGCCGCGCCGCCTTTGGAAGCGCCCGCAGCGGAAACCGCAGATGACGCAGCGACCGGGGTGCCGGGCTGCGTCTTGGTGTCAGCCACCGTCTTCGTTTCAGCCACTGTTCCGCTGACCGCGCTTTTCCCGGCATCGGGCGTGGCCTGCACGCTTGACGTGCCCGGGCCGGTGTCGCCACTTGATTTCGACGCCGAGGCAGCGATGTTCTGATCGCTCGTGCCGGATGTTGCGGCAGATACCGACGCAGCGGCAGATGCCTGTGCGGTGCCTTTCGTCGCAGTGGAACGGGTGTCCGGAACCGAACTGGCCTGGGATGTCTTGCCCGTTACAGATGCGGCCTTGGCGCCGCCACGGGGCTTTTTTGCCGGTTTCGGGCCGGTTTCGGAAGTCACCTTCGTCTCTTTCGCCACCATCCGACTCCCTGTTCTTTCGCACCGAAGGTCCAAGCTTAGCCCGCGCGCCCCCCCGCCTCAAGCTAACTCCGCAAGTATCACAAGCGTTCCCAGCATCGCCTCGGCCTCGGGGCGCGGCGAGATTTCAAGGATCTGCGGTTCCGGGCCGGTCCAGGCCTTTGCAACCGCAGGGCTAAGCGCGGCTATCCGCAAGCGCGCAACCACGTCGAGTCCCGACAGCGCCGCGCCCAGACTCTGGGCGGATCGGGCTGAAAACAGCGGCAGCAAAACCGGACCGGGCCGCGACAGCAGTGCCCGCGCCGCGTCGGACAGCGGGATGCCGACCTGATCGTGGT
>JBBKVJ010000275.1:0-3275 GCA_037968375.1 Paracoccaceae bacterium
CGCGCATCGCCTCGGTCTCGTAGGCATTCAGCCGACAGCCGAGGGTGGAAAACACCGGCGGGCGTTGCGGAGCGTTCATGTCAGCGCCTCAAGGAATGCGGGGGTCAGCACCCCGTCGAAAACATGCGCGGTCGGCCCGGTCATCCAGACGCCATCCTCGCGCCAGTCGATCTCCAGCACCCCGCCATCGACCCTGACTGTCACCTTGCGCCCGGTCAGTCCGCGCCGGGCCGAGGCCACCACCGCAGCACAGGAGCAGGACCCCGAGGCCAGCGTCACACCCGTCCCCCGCTCCCAGATCCGCAGGCGAATCTCGGTCGGTGACAGCACCTGCACGACCTCGACATTGGTGCGCTCGGGGAAAAGCGGGTTCATCTCATACCGCGCGCCGAAGTCTTCCAGCGGCACCGCCTCGGCGTCGTCGACGAAAAAGGTGCAATGCGGGTTGCCCATGCCGGTGCCGACGGGTGAGCCCTCAAGCGGCAGTTCCAGCGTGTCCATCGCTTCGGCCAGCGGTATTCCGGCCCAATCGGTGATCGGCGCCCCCATGTTCACCGAAGTCAGCCCGCCGCCCGCATCCACCGCCTCAAGCACCCCGCGCGCGGTGCGCAGCGTCAGGCGCGTCTTGCCCGTCATATCCATTTCGCGCCGCGCGATGCAGCGCGTGGCATTGCCGCAGGCGGCACTTTCGCTACCATCGGCGTTCCAGAAGGTCAGCCGCAGGTCGGCCTCGTCATCGGCGTCAATCACCGCCAGCTGGTCGAACCCAACACCCCGGTGCCGGTCACCCAGCGCCCGCGCCAGTTCCGGCGTGACATGCACCTGCCGCCCGCGCCGGTCGATGACCACGAAGTCGTTGCCCAGCCCGTGCATCTTGAGGAACGGCAGGCCGTCGGTGGTGTCGGTATCGCGCATGGCCGGGCATATACGCGCAAGCGGCGGCCGAATCCAGCGGCGGTTGGCTCGATGCAACCGAAGGCCGCGACGGGACCGCGACCTGCCACTGCAACGATTGTGGTCGGCGCTTTATGGGCGAGCCTCTCCCGACCTCAATCGCCGTGCTTATGTCGCCGTAGCGGCTGACCGTCGTGCCATAGGCACGCCTTCAGCGTGACGGGGCGGTCAGCGTCGCCTTTGGCGCGCGGACCACTGGCACTCCAATGGCGACCCCGGCGGGCTTCGCCCTTTGTTCCGGCCGGGGTACTTCGTACGGATACTGCGGTCACCATCTGTTGCGACCTCGCCCCTCGCCTCTGCTGCCAGCCCGTGCTATCGCGCGGCCCGAACCTGACCCCGCAAAGGAGGCAGAGGATGGCGGACAAATCGCCCACCCTCTCCATCGTGATCCCGATGAAGAACGAAGCCGGGAACGCCGAGGCGCTTTTGGCCGAGATTACACAAGCCGGTGCCGACCTGCCGCCCTACGAGGTGATCGTGGTCGATGACGGGTCCGACGATGACACCTCGGGCGTCGTGAGCCGCCTTGCCACTGCCGACCCGCGCATCAGGCTGATCCGGCATCCGCAGTCGGGCGGGCAAAGTGCGGCGGTGCATTCCGGCGTGCAGGCGGCCCGGGGCGAAATCGTCGCCACGCTGGACGGCGACGGCCAGAACCCGCCTCTGGAACTGCCCGGTCTCGTCGCCCCGCTTCTGGCCAAAGACTCCGACACCGTTGGCCTCGTCGCGGGCCAGCGGGTGGGCCGCAAGGATACTTGGTCGAAACGCGCCGGATCACGCTTTGCGAACTGGCTGCGGTCATCGCTGCTGAAGGACGGCACCCGCGATACCGGCTGCGGCCTGAAGGCATTCCGCCGCGATGCATTCCTGCGCCTGCCCTATTTCGATCACATGCACCGCTACCTGCCCGCGCTGTTCAAGCGTGACGGTTGGCAGATCGCATTGGTTGATGTATCGCACAGGCCGCGCGGGGCCGGGCGGTCGAACTATTCCAATCTGCAACGCGCGCTGGTCGGCATCCATGATCTGATCGGCGTTTCGTGGCTGATCCGCCGCCGCAAGAAGGCGCATCCCGACCCCGGTCCAAAGGACAGCTCAAGATGATCGACACCCTCTTTGCCTTCCTCAAGGTCGACAGCTGGTTCGAATTCTGGTGGGTCGCCTTCGGCCTTGGCGGACAGCTGATGTTCACCGGCCGGTTTTTGGTGCAGTGGATTGCCTCGGAACGCGCCGGGCGGTCGGTGGTGCCGGTGGCGTTCTGGTATTTCTCGATCGCCGGCGGTGCAATTTTGCTTAGCTACGCGATCTACCGGCAGGATCCGGTGTTCATTCTGGGCCAGTCGCTGGGTGTGCTGATCTATTCCCGTAACCTCTGGCTGATCCATGCCGAGCGGCGCCGTGCCGGACAGCCGTAGCTGGGTCGCCCCTGCGGCGGCGATTGTCGGCGCGATCACGGCGCTGCGCGTGGTCTTGCTGGCCTATAGCGAGGCCGATCTTTTCGTTGATGAGGCGCAATACTGGCTTTGGGGCCAAAGCTTTGATTTCGGCTATTATTCCAAACCGCCGCTGATTGCCTGGGTGATAAGGGCGGTAACCGATCTGGCAGGCTCGGACGCGGCGTTCTGGATCCGCCTGCCCGCCCCCTTGTTCCATGCCACCACAGCGCTGATCCTCGGCGGTATCGCGGCGCGGCTGCATTCGGGGCGCGCCGGTGTGCTGGTGGCGGCCGCCTATGCCACCCTGCCGATGGTGGCAGTCGGCAGCCTCTTGATCTCGACCGACACGATCATGTTCCCGTTCCTGGCACTGGCGCTATCGATATACCTGCGGCTGATCGCCCCCGGCGGTGGCGGGCGGCCGCATCTGGCGGCCGTTGTCGGGGTGTGTCTGGGGTTCGCGTTCCTAGCCAAATACGCCGCCGTCTATTACCTGATCTTCGGCGCCCTTGCCGCCCTCCACCCGAGGCTGCGCCCCGACTGGCGTGACGGCGCGGTAATCCTTGCGGCCTTCGCGCTGAGCGCCGCCCCGAACATCGCCTGGAATATCGCCAACGGGTTTTCCACCGTCTCGCATACCGTCGACAACACCGGCTGGCGCGAGGGCGTGGCGCTTGACCCCGGCGGCATGATCCGCTTTCTGGGCGAACAGCTTCTGGTCTTCGGCCCGGTCCTGTTCCTCGCCCTCCTTGCCGCCGTATCGCAACGCGGAACGGCGGCCCCTCAAAAGCTCCTCCTCGCCCTGTCGCTGCCGATCATCGCTTTGGTTGCGACGCAGGCCCTGTTCTCGGGTGCCAATGCCAACTGGGCGGTCGCGGCCTA